>JACDCA010000274.1 GCA_013694635.1 Acidobacteriota bacterium
AGCGGCCGTTCACGCTGTCGCCCGCGGCCATCGAGGAGCTGCAGGCGTATCACTGGCCGGGCAACGTCCGGGAGCTGCAGAACTGCATCGAGCGCGCGGTGATCCTGGCGGACGGCGATTCCATTCAGCCGCGGCACCTGAGCCTGACGTTGGTCGATCCTTCAGCCGTGCCGCTCGCAGCGCCGCCGGACCCCTGGGCGGCATTCGATTTTTCCGGATCACTTGGAGACGTCGCCCGCCGCGCCATTACACAGGTCGAGCGCCGCAAGATCGAACAGACGCTCCGCGAGACGGAGCAGAACCGCGGCCGCAGCGCGGAACTCCTCGGGCTCACCTACAAAGGCCTGCTCGGCAAGCTCAAGGAACACCGGCTCGAATAGCCGGTCTGCGCTCACTCGGTGCGGCTGCGTTCGGGCCGGAGGCCGATGCGAACCAGCGCGCGCTGCAATTCCACGCTCGTGACGTCGGTGGCCATGTGAGTCGAGCCGATTGGTCCCGGCAGCACGAAGTGTAGCGTCCCCGCCACGATTTTCTTGTCGCGCCCCATCGCCTCGACGACCTGCGACGCCTCCAGGTCGGCGACCGGTGGGAGCGGCCCCATCGTCGTGATCAGCGCCGCGAGCGCGTCGCGGTCGGCCGGCGGCATCAACCCGCGCGCGACGCCGACTTCGGCGGCCGCCAGCATTCCGCATGCGACCGCTTCGCCGTGCCTGAACCGTCGAAACTTCGTCACGGCCTCGAGCGCGTGCCCGGCGGTGTGCCCGAAGTTGAGGATACGGCGCGGGCCCAACTCGCGTTCGTCCTGTTCGATGACTGACGCTTTGATGGCGCAGGACTCGGCGATGACGCCCATGAGCACGGGTGAGTCGCGCGCGAAGAGCAGCTTGAGCTGAGCCGACACCAGGTCGAACAGCGGACGGCTCGCGATGACTCCGTACTTCACGACTTCGTACAGGCCGCCACGGAATTCACGCCTCGGCAGCGTCCCGAGAAGCTCCGGATCGATGATGACCGCGGCGGGCTGGTGAAACGCTCCGATCAGGTTCTTGCCCATCGGATGGTTGACACCGACCTTGCCGCCGATGGCGCTGTCGACCTGCGCGAGCAGCGTCGTCGGCACATGGACGAGCGGCAGGCCGCGCAGAAACGTCGCCGCCGCGAAACCGGCGACGTCCCCGACGACGCCGCCGCCGATTGCCACGATCGCAGAGCCGCGGTCTGCCTGGGCGCGGATCAACCCATCGTAGATGCGGCCGACGGTGCCGAGATGTTTGAAGCGTTCGCCGTCGGGCAGGAGGATCGGTTCTTCGAGCGTGACCGTGTGAAGGCGATGCCCGTGCAGGCGCCACACGCCCGCGCTCGAGACGACGAACCGCCGGCGGGGCAGGCCACAATCGTCCAGCAGGTCCGACACCCGATCGGAGTTCCCGGGAGCAATGTCGACCGGGTACTGAGCGGACGCTGCGCGCACGGTGAGGCGGACGGGGCCGGTGCGAGCGGAAGAGGGCATCGTCAGCGGGTGGTAGGATAGCAGGCAACAGCGTGGACCTTCACGCGGACTTTCTCATCATCGGCAGCGGCATCGCCGCGCTGCGCGCAGCGGCGGAGCTGAGCGGCGCCGGTGACGTACTGATCCTCACCAAAGCGGAACCCGAAGAAGGCAACACCGGCTACGCGCAGGGTGGCATCGCGGCCGCCATCGGCGCCGGCGATTCGCCGGAGCTGCACGCCCTCGATACGATCGCCGCGGGGGACGGCCTCTGCGACGAAGAAGCCGTGCGGGTCCTCGTCGGCGACGGTCCGCGTTACGTGCGCGAGCTGATCGCGTGGGGCGCGCAGTTCGATCAGGACGCGAACGGGGAGCCCGCACTCGCGATCGAGGGTGCGCACAGCGCGCGGCGCGTCCTCCACGCGCGCGATGCGACCGGGCGCGAGATCGGCCGGACCCTGTGGGCGCGTGCATCCATGCTCCCCGGCATCACCGTGCAATCGCATGCCAGGGTCGTCGACCTGCTTCTGGAAGATGGCGCCTGTTCCGGAGCCCGTTTTCTGGACGCCAGTGGCGCCGAACGCACGGCTCGGGCCCCCGCGGTCCTGCTGGCGACCGGAGGCGCGGGGCAGGTCTATCGCGAGACCACCAACCCCGCTGTGGCGACTGGAGACGGCATCGCGATGGGGTACCGCGCCGGCGCCGTCGTGGCGGACCTCGAGTTCGTCCAGTTTCATCCGACGGCGCTGAAGGTCGCGGGGCAGCCGCGGTTCCTCCTGTCGGAGGCGCTGCGGGGCGAAGGGGCGAAGTTGATCAACGCGGCCGGCGAGGCGTTCGTCAGTCGTTATGAAAGCGCCGGCGACCTGGCGTCACGCGACCGCGTGGCGCGGGCGATCGCGCGCGAGGAGGAACGTTCCGGTCAGCCTGTCTACCTGTCACTCCAGGAACTCGATCCCGCGTACGTTCACGCGCGCTTTCCGCTGATCTCTGAAGCGTGCCGCCGCGCGGGACTCGATCTTGCGCGCGACCCAATCCCCGTCGGGCCGGCGGCGCACTACGTCATGGGAGGCGTGCTGACAGATCTCGACGGACGCACGTCGCTCGCCGGACTGTTCGCCGCCGGGGAGGTGGCCTGCACCGGCGTCCACGGCGCCAACCGCCTCGCCAGCAACTCACTGCTCGAGGGACTCGTCTTCGGCGCACGAGTGGCGGGAGCTATGAAGGGTGCGGGGGGTGCGGAGGGTGCGAGGGCGATGAAGGGTGCGAAGGGTGCGAAG
>JACDCA010000275.1 GCA_013694635.1 Acidobacteriota bacterium
GCCCAGGGCCGTGGCGGCCGAGGCGGTCAGGGTGCCGCGGACGCGGGGGGACGTGGCGCGCCGGCAGCCGGGCGCGGGCAGGCCGCGGGGCCGTCGACGGGGCGTGGGGGATCGCAGCCGCGCGAGTGGTATCGCGGCATTCCGGTGCCTCCCAACGCCGTCGCGACATTCTCGCGCCGCAACAACACGAACTACATGCAGACCGGCGTGCTGAGCGGCCTTCAGCTCACGTCGATGATTCCGAATCTGGTGATCGAGAACTTCTACCGCAAGACCCAGAATTCGATCGAGGCCGGCAGGACGGACGCCCCCTTCGGGTACGTGATCCCCCCGCAGCGCGATATGACGCGCGTCGCCACGCTGGTGAACCTGCTCCGCACGCAACGCATCGAGATCGGCCAGGCCTGGGCGGAAATCAAGCTGAGCGACGGCACGTACCCTGCGGGTTCCTACGTGATCAAGCGGGACCAGCCGTACGGCCGGCTTGCGAAGAACCTCCTCGAGCGGCAGGTCTATCCGGACCCGAATCTCCGGACCTACGACGACAGCGGATGGACGATGGGGCTGGCGTCGCACGTCGACGTGAAGGAAATCAAAGACAAGGGGATCCTTGGCGTGACGACGACGCCGGTCGATCGGGCGGTTGCGAAAGGGAAGGTCGCCGGCAGCGGCAACGCCGGGATGGCGATCGCGCATCTCGGGTCGAGCAACATGATCGCGCTGCGCTACCGGCTGCGGACGGTCCCGATGAAGGTTGCCGAGAAAAGCTTTACGGTCGAAGGAATCGAGTTTCCGGCCGGTTCGTTCGTCATCACGCCGCCGGCCGACCTCTCCGCCGCTCGGGCGGCGGTGGAGGAGCTGGGCCTCTCGGCCGCCGCGCTCGCCTCCGCGCCGTCAGTGCCGATGCACGAGGCCGACGCCCCTCGCGTGGCGATCTACACATCCTGGAGCGGCACGCAGGAGATCGGGTGGGTACGCTTCACGTTCGACAAGTACGGCATTCCGTTCGAGCTTATTTACAAGGAGCGCATCAGGAAGGGGAACCTGCGCGGCGACTACGACGTGATCGTGATGCCGACGCAGAACGCCGGTCGCGCGGCGGTGTTCGCGCCGCCGGCGGCGCGTCCGGTCTCGTACGTGAAGAGCGACAAATACAAGTTCCTCGGGATGTACGGATCTTCCGAGGACATCACCGGCGGGTTTGGCGCAGAGGGAGTCGATGCCTTTCAGCAGTTCCTGAACACCGGCGGCACGCTGATCACGATGGGCAACGCCGTCCGCTTTCCCGCGGAGATGGGGATGGCGAGGACGGTCGACGCCTCAGGAGACGTGTCCACGAACTTTTACGCACCGCGGCCGATCGTCAACGCCGAGGTGCTGCGTCTCGACCATCCAGTGTTCTACGGCTACACGGAGCGGATCATGCCGGTCAAATATCTGGGCGGTCCGCTGCTGGCGGTGGGGGAGCCTGATCGAGGAAACGTCCTGGCGCGATACGTCGGCGGCGACGCGGCGGTACTGAGCGGCCTGATGCGCGGTGCCGACGAGATCCGCGATCGTCCGTTCGCTGTCGATCTCCCCGGCGGCTACTCCGGCAAAGGGCGCGTCGTCATGTTCTCGAACAACCCGATCTACCGCTGGCAGAACCACGGCGAGTTCAACATGGTGTTCAACGCCGTGCTGAACTGGAACGACATGGGCCCGCGGACCGGCGGCATGACACCGACCGCCGCCGGCGCTACGCGCTAGACGTTAGGGTTAGCGTTTGCGCCAGCGGTCGAGCGCAACCGCGATGACGATGATGACGCCGGTCACGATCTGCTGAACCCAGTTCGGGAGTCCTTTCTGCGAGCAGCCGGTCGAGATGACCGCCATGGTGCACGCGCCCAGCACCGTGCCGAAGACGGAACCACGGCCGCCGTTCAGGCTGCCGCCGCCGATGATCACCGCGGCGATGACGTCCAGCTCGAGCCCCGCGGCAATCGTCGGATCGCCGACCGAGAGCCGCGAAAACTGGAATACGCCCGCCACTCCCGCCAGCGCGGCGCCGGCCGCATAAACGCCGATCTTCGTGCGCTCCACGGAGACGCCGCACAACCGCGCCGTCCGCTCGTTGGAGCCGATCGAGAACAGGTGAC
>JACDCA010000485.1 GCA_013694635.1 Acidobacteriota bacterium
GTCCGGCACAGCGCGATAGCGATCCATGCTTACGTACGGACTGCTGGCGTAAAAGCCGAGCGCGGGCAGCAGGGCGGTCGCGTGGGACCATCGCCAGGCGTTGCCATCGATGCGGAAAGTGTCGAAGCCGCAATTACTCGCGCCGGCTGCGAGCCGCGGCTCGAGCGCCATTCCGAACAACGTCGTGATCCCGCCGTGCGAATGGCCGACGCACCCGATCCGCGCGCGGTCGATGAAAGGGAGTGTGGCCAAGTAGTCGACCGCCCGGCTCAGATCCGCGATCATCTTCCCGAGCAACGACCAACGTGGATGGGCGGTGTAGAACGGGATCGCGTCGCCGTAATGGCCAGTCGCTGCATCGTGCCGTTCGCCAAAGCACAGCGCGTCCCAGGTCAGGGTCACGAAACCACGGTCAACCAGTTGCCGCGCTATGGCCTGTTCGGAATTACCTGCCAACCCCGTGGGTTCGCGCTTGCCTTCCTGCGTGGTCTGGTGCGGACACAGCACGGCGGACATCGGTGTTGTCCGGCCTGCCGGCGGATTCGGCACGAGCAGATACGCCGGGATCCACTCGCCGGTAGCCGCCCGGAAACGCAGACTTCGCCGCACGTGCGAGCCTGCGTCAATCTCCTCCAGGGTTTCGGCTTGAAGGGGCACAGACGCCGCGGCCGGCTTGCCGAGAAACGTCGCCAGGGTCGAAGCGATGGACCTGCGCCGATCCTCCCACGGTGGTGCACTCGGTGCCGAGGTCGGGTTGAGCAGATCGAGCAGCTCGGCTTGACCGGTCTGCGAAGTCTTCAGCGATGGGCGCGTGCTGCCGCTGATCTTTCGCCAACGCGCCCAGCTCCAGTCCACGTAGTCGAACTCGCTCTTCGGACGCGGCCTTTGTTGAGCGCCGCCGGCGCCCGAAGCCAGGGGCACAATCGCCGGCAACATGCCGGCCGTCCGCAGCAACTCGCGCCTGTTCATCATCGATCGCCCGACCATGAGATCGCGACCGTATTCGATCCAGCCGGCACATCGAGGGTCACCATACCGGTCGCTGCATCGTGAACTGTGGTCGTCACCGTGCCGTTGAGAGTCACGCGCGACGGGACCTTCGTCACGCCAACTCGGACGCGGGCGGCAGTGTCGCTCCTGATCCATCCGGTCACACTTCCCGCGGCATGTTCAAACGCGAGATTCACGGGACGGTCCGCCGCGATCAGCGGCCGATCGTCGTGCCGGAGATCACGTACGCGCTGTGCGCCAAAGCGCCGTACTTCCGCGCCCTTTGTCGTGAACGTCATCGCTTCGGCGTCGGTGCGCCAGTCTTCGAACTGTGTCAGGGATAGCGCGGTGTCCGTCCTGAACAGCACGACGTCGTCGCCTCCATCCCGCTGTGCCCGCAGCCCGGACCACCCCGGCGAGGCAAGAGACGTCAACTTTTCCGCCGATGCGTTTGCCGCGTCGATGTTCTTCGCGGGCACGAGCGCGATCATCACCCAGGCGCTGTCTGCTGGTGCGGTGGTGGCGAGATCGAGATAGGCTGGCTGCGGCGGAACCGTCGGAGGTGTCCGCGCCGAGAACACCGGATAGGGAATGCGTCCATCACCGATCGTGAACTGGCTTTTCACCGACGAGAATGCCTTCACCGTCATCGCCGCGCGAGCGCCGGCATAGGTCGCCGTGGACGCGTCGCCGGTACCGACGGTAAGCCCGCTCTTCGCCGCAACATGGAGTCGCCAGCCAAGGCTGGCCGGCTGCCCTTTGGTGCGGACGCGATCGAAGACGATCAGGTAGTCCGGCTTCAGGTAAGCGAGCCGCCGCGTGTAGCTCTGGAGTCGACCGCGGTACACCGTCGTCAGATCGCTTCCCACCGCGTCGTAGAACGGGCTCAATGTCGCGTCGGTGATCCTGGGATGGCGGTTGAGCGCGGAGAATTGTGCCGTATCGGCGATGTCCTGACTCGCCGGATTGCCTTCTATCAGAAGGGTGTTGTGCCCGGCCGCCTGAGTAAAGACGGTGTCGTAGTACGGGTCCTTGTAGTAGTCCGACCACCCGGCCTCGGTGACCAGCGTCTCGCCGAGCGCACGAAACTGAAAAGATCCCTGATCCGAATGATTGTGATTGAAGGTCGGCCCCGCTCGGAACAGGACGAGCCCCGCATCGGCATCCCAGCCGGTGCGGAACACCGCATCTCCCTTGACGTTGAAAATGCGCGAGCCCGGCCC
>JACDCA010000367.1 GCA_013694635.1 Acidobacteriota bacterium
GCCGTCGGCCAATCGAGCTGCCGCGATCTTGCGCATGGCCGCGATGACGCTCGGGCGCGGCCAGACGGCGCTCGGCGCGTTCTATCGGCGGCTCGCGGGGCGCATTGGCAAACCCCAAGCGATCACCGCCACCGCCCGCAAGCTGGCCGTCCTCGTATATCGCGCGTTGAAAGGAGAACTCGTCTACCAAGACCCCGGCGCCGATGCGTACGATCGCCACCAACGCTCCCGCATCCTGCGGCGTCTCCGCCGGACCGCCACCACGCTCGGCTTTGATCTCGTGAATCGCGACACCGGAGAAATCCTCAACACCGGTCCGGCTTAATTCGAAGCAGGTTCTTGGGAGATCAACAGGAGGTCAGGAGTTCAGCAGGAGCCTGTTGGGCGCCGGCCGCCGACTGCTGCCAACCGCGCGGAGCGCGGCCCAACAGGCTCTCTGCGGGAGCCACCTCGCCTCCTGGTCTCGTGTAAGCGCCTCCTGATCTCCTGATCTTCTGTTATCCGCTCTCGACCTCGGGCCCGAAGGGCCCGTGGTAACATCCACCGGTCATTTTCACGATATTTACCGGGGGTTTTGACATGTCTGGCCATTCGAAATGGCACACCATCAAGCACAAGAAGGGCGCCGCTGACGCCAAGCGCGGCAAGGTCTTCACCCGCGTCATCAAGGAGCTCACGGTCGCCGCCCGCTCAGGCGGGGGTGATCCTGATATGAACCCGCGGCTGCGGACGATCATCGCGGAAGCGAAGTCGGTGAACATGCCGGCCGACAACATCAAGCGTGCCATCCAGCGCGGCACCGGCGAGCTGCCGGGGGTTTCGTACGACGAAATCACCTATGAAGGTTACGGGCCCGGTGGCGCGGCGCTGATCATCGAGACGCTCACCGACAACAAGAACCGTACGGTCGGTGAAATGCGCCACACTCTGGGCAAGTACGGCGGCAACCTGGCCGCCGAAAACAGCGTGGCGTGGATGTTCGACCGCAAGGGCTACATCGTCGTTGAAAAAGCCAAGGCCGATGAAGACACACTGATGGCCGCGGCCCTCGAGGCGGGAGCCGACGACCTGCGCGACGACGGGGATAGCTGGGAGATCCTGTCGACGCCGGAGAGCTTCCAGAAGATCCTGGAGGCCGTGAAGGCGCTCGGGATCGAACCGGGAGCCGCCGAGCTCGCGTTCCTGCCGCAGAACTACGTGAAGCTCGAAGGGAAGCCCGCGCAGCAGATGGTCAAGCTGATGGAAGCCATCGAAGAGCACGACGACACCAAGAAGGTGTGGTCGAACGCCGACATCGAAGAGAAGGAGATCGAGGCGTCGTTGGCGTGAAAATCTTCGGGATCGATCCCGGCTCCGTGCGTACCGGTTACGGCTGTGTCGAGCGGACGGGCAATCGCCACCATCTGGTTCTGTGCGGCTCTCTTGCCGCGCCATCCTCCGCGACTTTCCCCGAACGGTTACAGCACATTCACGCGGGGCTGACGGCGCTGCTGGCGGACTGCCGCCCTGATTGCGTCGCCGTCGAGACGATTTTCCACGCGCGCAACGTACGGAGCGCGCTCAAACTGGGGCATGCACGCGGTGTGGCCCTGCTGGCCGCTTCGGAAGCCGGTCTCTCCGTGTACGAGTACGCGCCCGCGGAGATCAAACGCGCCGTCGCCGGATACGGGCGGGCGGAGAAGCCGCAGATACAGCAGATGGTGAAGCTGCTGCTGGGTCTGGCGGCGACGCCGGCGCCGCACGACGTCGCCGACGCGCTCGCCGTGGCAATCTGTCACCTGCACAATTTCACCGGCCCGACCGCGGAAGCCATCCGGCGCCATAAGCCGTCAAAGGGCGTGGCGCGATCGTGGAGGGAGTTCCGCCCGTCGTGATCGCTCGTCTCGCAGGAACGCTGGCGGAGAAGACACCCGGCCGCATCATCATCGACGTCCAGGGGGTGGGGTACAACCTGCAGGTCCCGCTCTCGACGTTCTACGTCATCGGCGACGCCGGCACGGCGGTGACGCTTCGCGTGCATACGCACGTGAGGGAAGATGTGATTGCGCTCTACGGCTTCGCGACCGGTCTCGAGCAGGAGCTGTTCGAGCGGCTGATTTCCATCAGCGGGATCGGCCCCAAACTGGCGCTCGCGGTGTTGTCGGGGATGGAGCCGCCGGACCTGGTGCGTGCGATCTCGTCGCAGGACGTCGCGAGGCTCACGTCCATCCCGGGCATCGGCAAGAAGACAGCGGAACGGATCGGGCTCGAGCTGAAGGACCGACTGCCGAAATCCGTCCAGGCAGCCGCCGACGCGGCGAAGCCCGCGTCCGCCGAAGACCAGCTGCGGGCGGACCTGCTGTCGGCCTTGCTGAACCTCGGCTACCAGCGCCAGTCCGCTGACAAGGCCATCGAGAAGGAACTGAAGGTGGCGCCAGACGCGACATTCGAGCAGGCGCTCCGCAGCGTGCTCCGGGCGCTGATGAAATGACAGCCGTAGTCCAGCCCTAAAGGGCTGCGTGAACATGTCCGACGAACGCATCATGACCGCGGCCCGCGTGGCCGAGGACGTCCAGTACGAGGCGGGTCTCCGTCCGCGGACACTCGACGAGTACATCGGCCAGGAGCGCATCCGCGAGAACCTCCACGTCTCGATCACGGCAGCGCGCCAGCGCGGTGAAGCGCTGGATCACGTGCTCC
>JACDCA010000383.1 GCA_013694635.1 Acidobacteriota bacterium
AGACCAGGGTCGTCAACCAGCTCACCGGCGGCCTCGGGCAGCTTTCGAAGCAGCGCAAGATCACCTACGTTCAGGGGACGGCAACGTTCAGGGACTCGGGAACGCTGGATATCGCGCGCGAAGGATCGCCGGGGACAGCCGATCCCCTGGAGTTCGAGAGCGCCATCATTGCCACGGGCTCGCAGCCGGCGAAAGTCCCCGGTCTGTCGATCGAGAGCGCGCGCCTGATGGACTCGACGACCGCCCTCGATCTGCCTGACGTCCCGGGGTCGCTGCTCGTCGTGGGCGGTGGCTACATCGGCCTCGAGCTGGGCACGGTGTACGCGGCGCTCGGCAGCAGGGTCACCGTCGTCGAGATGACGACAGGCCTGCTTCCTGGCGCGGATCGCGATCTCGTGAACGTGCTCGCCAAACGGATCGAAGCGATCTGCGAAGCGGTGCTGCTCGAGACGAAGGTCGTCTCCATGAAGGAGCAGAAGGACGGCATTGCCGTCACGTTCGAGCCGACAGGCGAACGGACCTTCGACCGCGTCCTCGTCTCGATCGGGCGGCGTCCGAATCCCGTGCCCGGGATTGAAAGGACGAAAGTAAAGGTCGACGCGCGCGGCTTCGTCGAGGTGGACTCGTCGCGACGTACAGCGGATCCGCACATCTACGCAATCGGTGACGTCGTCGGCGAGCCGATGCTGGCGCACAAGGCGTCGCACGAAGGACGGGTGGCCGTGGAAGCCATCGCCGGCGAGAACGCGACCTTCGAACCGCTGGCAATCCCCGCCGTCGTCTTCACGGACCCCGAGCTGGCGTGGTGCGGCCTCACGGAGAGTGACGCCGCCAAACAGAAGCGCGAGGTGGCGGTCGCGCGATTCCCATGGGGCGCGTCGGGCCGCGCACTGACGCTCGACCGGTCCGACGGCATGACCAAGCTTGTGCTGGACCCGAAGACGGAGCGCATTCTCGGCGTCGGCATCGTCGGGCCAGGCGCCGGAGAGCTGATCGCCGAGGGTGTGCTCGCCGTCGAGATGGGCGCCAACGCCTCAGACCTGAAACTCAGCATCCACCCACATCCGACGCTGTCCGAAACCCTCATGGAATCGGCGGAGGTTTTCTTCGGTCACGCCACGCACGTCTACCGGCCCCGGAGGACGGGCGCGTGAAACACGTCGACGTCAACCGATTCAAGATCAAGCCAAAGCAGCGCATACGCCTCTCGGATCTGGACACCGCCGATACGGCGCCATTTGCCTCCGACGACGGGGCGAAGAAGATCCTGCAGAAACTGAGCAAGCGGCTTTTCGATCTCACCGAAGTCTTGTATGCGCAGGACCGGTATTCGCTGCTGCTCGTATTCCAGGCGATGGATGCGGCGGGGAAAGACAGTGCGATCAAGCACGTGATGCGTGGCGTCGATCCGAAGGCGACGCAGGTGTACAGCTTCAAAGCCCCCTCTCACGAGGAGCTCGACCATGATTTCATGTGGCGCTGCCTGAAGGCGCTCCCCGAAAGGGGCCGGATCGGCATCTTCAATCGCTCGTACTACGAGGAGGTGCTCGTCGTCCGCGTGCACCCCGAGCTGCTTCTGCGGCAGCCCATCCCCGAGAAGCTGGTCTCGCCGCGTATCTGGGACGAGCGATTCGAGGACATCCGCAATATCGAGCAGTATCTCTGTCGGAACGGGACGGTGATCCGGAAGTTCTACCTGAACGTCTCGAAGGCGGAGCAGCGGCGCCGCTTCCTCGCTCGCCTCGACGATCCGGCAAAGAACTGGAAGTTTTCACTCAACGACGTGGACGAGCGCCTGCGGTGGAAAGAGTACATGCAGGCGTACGAAGAAGCGATCCGCGCGACCACGTCGTCAGACGCCCCGTGGTACGTGATACCGGCGGATCACAAATGGTTCACGCGGATCGCCATCGCCGAAGTGATCATCGAGACGCTTGAAAGCCTTGACCTGCACTTCCCCAGGATCGACAGCCGCAAGCGGCGCGAACTCAATCTCGCTCGGAGACGCCTGCGCGCCTGAGCGCTCCGCGAAAAAGGGGACAGCCACCTTTTTACCTGTTTCGTAAAAGGTGGCTGTCCCCTTATCTGGCTTCGTACGCGGCGGTCTGCTCGTGTGCGTGGTAGGAGCTGCGGACGAGCGGCCCCGACTCGATATGGCCGATGCCCAGCTCGAGACCGATGCGCTTCAACT
>JACDCA010000388.1 GCA_013694635.1 Acidobacteriota bacterium
TGGCAGGTCCTGCAGGCGAAAACGCCTCCGGCGCTGGCGCCCGGCGTGATGGCGCAGCTGGGGCTGATTGGTTTCGCATACGCTTATCGGCATCCGGCCTTCGCGCCGGGCGGCCGCATTCTCGAGGAGAACAGGGATGAATAAGGTAAAGCTCGTACTGGCGGCTATCGTCGTCGCGGTGATCTCGGTGGAGATCCACGCACAGGTCGGGAAATCTCTTGGGGTCGTCGACGTCAACACGGTGTCGGAGAAGGAGCTGGCGATCTTTCCGAACATGACGCCGGCCATCACCAAAGCGCTGGTGGCCAAGCGTCCGTTCATGTCGATCACCGATTTGAATACGTTTCTTCTCGCGCAGGGATTGACGCAGGTGCAGGCGAACGAGTTCTACGGCAAGGCGTTCGTCCACATCAACCTGAACACGGCGCCCGCAGCGGAGATTCTACTGGTGCCGAACGCGGGCAAGCGGATGGCGCACGAGTTCGACGAGTACCGGCCGTGGCGCTCCTACGCGCAATTCGACAAAGAGATCGGAAAGTACGTCAAGGGAGACGCGACGGCAAAGCTCGCGCAGTACACGTTCATCCCGGCCAACGCGAACACCGCGAGCGACGAGATCCTGATGACGATCCCCGGCGCGAATGCGGCGCTCGTCGCCAGGATCAAGGCGGGCCGCCCGTACAAGGACGCCGCGGCGCTCGAGGCAGCCCTGGCCAAAGGCTCGACGGATGCCGAAGCCAAGCGCGTCGCCCGATACCTCGTGGTCCAACCGTAATCCATCTGTTGTAGTCCAGCCTGCCCTTTAGGCTGCCCGATATCGGGCCGCCGCTTGCACCGTCGCGGCCGCATGTATAACCGGCGGCCGCGGCTCCAGGGCTTCCTCTACACGGGTTTTCGCCGCTATTTCCTCACGTTCTGCACCGACGGGCGACACAAGGTGTTCACGAACCCGTCGACTGTCGCGTGCGTGCGTGAGCAGATTTTGAGCGCCGCACATGCGCAGGGCGTTGCAATACTTGCGTACGTCTTCATGCCGGACCATGTGCATCTCCTCGTTGAAGGCAAGAGAGAAGACGCCGATCTGAAATCGTTCGTGCACCTCGCGAAACAGAAATCCGGGTTCGCGTATTCGAGATCTCATCACCGCCGCCTCTGGCAAGCGAGCTACTTTGACCGCATGCTCCGGGACGAGGAAGACACGTGGGACGTAATTCGGTACATTGTGATGAACCCGGTCCGGGCGAATCTCGTGACGACGTTCACGCAGTACGCGTTTCTTGGATCAGCCGTCATGGAGCGTGACGAGTTGATGCAGGAGTTGGCGGCCATCCCCGCAACCCAGTGGCAGCCCGCTAAAGGTGCGGGTGACGGCACAGCCCTCTAAATGGCTGGACTACCGGTGCGGCAGCCCTAAGGGCTGGACTGCGGGGCAAATTACGTCCGCAACAGGGACGGCAGTCGTCGGCGGGTGAGGGCGCGGGCGAGCTCGGACGCTGTGGCGGGATCGAGGGGGGAAAGCTCGCGCAGGAAGTCACCCTCCATGACGGCGAGCGGGATGCCGTCGCGGTACACCATGCGGTTGCGGCCGGCCGAGCGGACGCGCTCGCCCGGGGTCACGATCCCGGCGAGATTCAGCGGATCCGACGTGCCGATGGCCAGTAGAGAGCCATCCGCCGCACAGCGCCGCACCTCGCGCAGCCTCGTCACCGCGTCCGGCAACGCGAACTGCTCGCTCGACATTCCGGATACGAAGCGCCCGCCGCGGATCTCTCCTCGCGCTTCGAGCCGCCGGTACCCGCGACACAGGTCGCGCCACGGCGGCGCATTGGTCTCGCGGACGAGCACGCGCCGGAAGACGACCCCATAGCGGCGGAGCAACGTTCGGGCGAACAACTCGATGTCGGCAGGATCGTTCCGTCTCGAGGACGGCACGCGTCCGCCTGCGATCTCGGGACCTTGAGCGGTGAGACGTAGATGACGCGTACTTCGTCACACAAGTCTCCGCGCAAACCATCCTGGAACAGCTCGTCGAGGGCGCTGAGAAACGCCGCGAGCGTCTTTCCGGATCCCGTCGGCGCGGCGATGAGAGTATGGTCACCGCGTTTTGATGGACTCCCAGCCGCGGAGCTGCGCCGACGTGGGTACGCCGACTTCGCCGGTGAACCACTGTTGAACGACGGGATGGAAGGAGGCGAAAGACACGTACAGGACCCAGATGCAGAGGAAGGATCGATTATAGCGCGACGCGGACGGCTTTGCGCTCGACGCCACCTTGCCAGATGCGCGCGCCGGTCACGCGGCCAGAACCGTCGCGCACGAACTGGACGCGAACATCGGTGTCGACCGAGAAGAACGTGTCGTCGTTTTCCGGCAGCAGCTCCGACTTGATGGTCCCGACGGCGCCAAACAGCCGATCTCCGTCGAGCTCAATCTGCAGGATCACTGGTGGGGAACGCGTCCCGATCTCGTAACGGCCGGTAAAGTCCTTGTGCCTGGCGGGATCGGATGCGCCAAGCGTGCGTTCGATCGGGCCGAGTCCGGGCCACCGGTACTCCCGCGCCACCGCCCGCACGATCTCGGCCGCAAGAGCGCCGCCGGCATCCGAGTTGGTCATGACGACGACTCCGGACGCTGCGGTCCGGTAGCTGTGAAGGACCGAGCGGAACCCCTCGTTGCTCCCCCCGTGCGAAAACCGCACCGCCGCCCCTTCTCCTTCGACGCCAATCCCGAGTCCCCACTGCTCGAACTGGCGTCGCAGCATCTCGGTCGCGAGCTCCTGCGTTATGACTTTCGTCGATTTGCCCGCGCCGATCTTCTGCAGCTCGATCGCAAACTTCGCGAGGTCCTCAGCGGTCGTCCAGAGCCCTGCGGCCGCCTGCTCGGGATAAACGTGGAACCGCCCGGGCACCGGTTCCCCCGATGCGAGGTATCCCGTCGCCGCATCGTCACGCAGGTCCGACGGCAGCGGCTGGAGGAAGGTGCTGTGCTTCATGCCGAACGGTTCCAGCACGAGCTCACGCGCCGCCTGGGCGAAGGGTTTGCCGGTGTCGTCCTCGATGATCTGCTGAATGATCGAGAATCCGCCGCCGGAATACCGCCACCGCGACCCGACGGGAATATCGACGACAACGGTGGCGGAATTTGCCGGCTTCGTCCCGTTGAGCACCTGCAGCAGCGTGGGGATTTCGGCGTGCCTGCTGTACCCGCGGAATCCGGAAACCGTCGTGCCTGCAGAGTGCGTCAACAACCGCCGGAGCGTCACCTTGTCGGTCGTCGTGAACTGGTTGTCGGGAACTTTCCACGTCTTCAGGTACTTGTTGACGTTCTCGTCGAGCGCCAGCCGCCCGCGAGAGACCAGCGCCAGGGCGGCAACTGCCGTCACCGGCTTGCTGATGGAGGCCGCCTGGAAGCGCGTGTCCTCATTGGTCTTTCGGCGCGCCTCGACGTCGGCGAAGCCCCACGCGCGCGTCCATTCGATCTGCCCGAACTGGAAGACCGCCACGCTGACGGCCGGGACCTTGAGATCCCGCATCCGGTCGTCCAGCTTCGATACCTTGAGCGGGCGTCCTTTGACCACGACGGCCCCGACCAGGCTGTTCTCCACGCGCGTGATGCGCATGGCGATCGGTGCCTGTGCCGCCATGAGGGCGACCTCGGGCCGCAGGAGCAACACGCCCAGCCACACCAGACCCACACCCGGCCACAGAAGGACCACGGAGGAAAGGCAGGACGCGACAATCGCCAGCAGAGCGGTCGCGGGGCGCAACATGCTGCGGCGATTATACGGGCCGGCGTTTGCGGCCGCGCACCGCGGCCATCAGCCCGAGGGCACCGGCAACCACCATGGCGGCGCCCGCTGCCCGCATGGGGAAGAGATCCGGAGGCGCAGGAGGCAGCCACTCGAGACCGTCAGGGCCGGCGAGGGCGGGGGAGTTCACGTAGCGGCCGCGCGCAGGCGGGGTGAATCGCTCGGCACACCGTCGCAGGGCGTCGGAGACACCGTCGCCCGCAATCGGCAGACCATGACCCGCTGCGATCACGCGAGGTTCGAGGCCGGCGAGCGCTTCCACAGATCGCCTCGCCGCGGCCCAATCGGTGGTGAGCGGCGCCGGTGGCCCGCACACCGCAGGCGTCCGCGTCACCTGTTCGGTCCACGAATCCATGTTCATGGTCGCGAGCGCATCCCCCGCGATCAGCACGCGATCCGATTCTCGGAAGAGAGAGATGTGACCGGGCGTATGACCTGGCGTGTGGATCCACCGCCACCCTGGCAGTTCCGGAATCTCGTCGTGCTGCAGGTTTCTGAGACCAGCGCGGATGACGCGCCCGCTATGCGGGAAGACCCGCGACATCTGCGCGATCGCGCCGCCGACGGTCGGATCCTGCGGCGGATAGTCTGACCGTCCTGACAGGTAGGGCCGCTCGAGGTCGTGCGCGTACACCGGGATGTCGTTATTCCCTACGAGGGTGTTGACGTTGCCGGCATGATCGAAGTGCCCGTGCGTCAGGACGATGGCGGCGGGCCTGGCGCCGAAACCGAACCGCTTCTCGGCCGCCTGCTTGATCAGCGGCGCGAAGCCATTGATTCCGGTGTCCACCAGCACCCATCGGCTCCGCTCCCCGACGATGTAGGTATTGACGAAGCCGGTCGCGACACGCGTGACGTCGGGTGCGACCTGGACCGTGCTGCCCTCATTCTGACTCCCGCGAACTCCGTATGCCTGCATGGTTCCTCCTGCCGATTGCC
>JACDCA010000407.1 GCA_013694635.1 Acidobacteriota bacterium
GTCCATCTGCGCGGATTCAACGGGCTCCACCTCGTGCGGCAGAGCACGGCCGACTATCCCGACATGGCCATTGTGATCATCACCGGCTATGACGAGCCGATGATCGAGTTCGAGGCGGCGCGATACAGCGCCCTTTTTGTCCGGAAGCCGCTCAACACGGAGGATTTTCTCGGCGCCTGCGCGATCTGCCTCTCACGCGTGCGCCGTAAGCGCCGCTGGACGCGGCGTCGCGTGATCGGCGGGTTCCGCGTGACGGCACACGATCGCGTGGCCGCCGCCGTCGATGTCAGCTATGGCGGCCTGCGTCTCGAGGTTTCGGGGTCGGAAGACCTCCCGGGCTCCTTTGACGTCGTGGTCGAGGGAATTGGCTTGAGGATGGAAGTCGAGACGGTCTGGACCCGGGCGTCGGCCGACGGGCGGTCGCTCACCTGCGGGGTCGCTCTCGCGACCGACGCCACGCCCGCCGCCCGCACCTGGCGGGCGATCGTCGATCGGCTCTCCGCATAGCGGTTCCAGAGACCTCGGGTATTCTGTGCGGCATGTTTGGCCGCATTTGTGCCCTGCTTGCGCTGATTCCGCTGACCGTCGTCGCGCAGCCGTCCAGAACCGCACCCTTCGAACTCGACGAAATGACCGTAGCGCAACTGCAGGACGCGATGGCCTCCGGGCGATATACCTCTCGCCGTTTGGTTAACCTGTACCTGCAGCGCATCGAGGCGATCGACCGCACTGGACCGGCCCTCCGGTCAGTCATCGAGGTCAATCCCGATGCGGGATCGATTGCCGACGCGCTCGATGCCGAGCGTACGGCGAAAGGACCGCGCGGGCCGCTCCACGGCATCCCTGTGCTGATCAAGGACAACATCGACACGGCGGACAGGATGTCGACCTCCGCCGGCTCGCTCGCGCTCGATGGCTCGATCGCCGCGCGCGACGCCTTCGTCGTGTCGCGGCTTCGAGTGGCCGGCGCCGTCATCCTCGGCAAGACGAACCTGAGCGAGTGGGCCAACTTCCGATCCACGAAGTCGGCCAGCGGCTGGAGCGCGCGCGGCGGGCAGGTCCGCAATCCCTATGTGCTGGATCGCAACGCCTGCGGCTCCAGTTCCGGGACAGGTGCGGCAATCGCGGCGAACCTTGGCGCAATCGGGGTCGGCACCGAGACCGACGGCTCCATCGTGTGTCCCTCGAATGCCAGCGCTCTCGTTGGTCTGAAACCGACCGTCGGGCTCGTCAGCCGGTCCGGCATCATCCCGATCTCGCACACCCAGGACACGGCGGGGCCCATGACGCGCACTGTCGCGGACGCCGCGGCGCTTCTGACCGCCATGACCGGGGCAGACCCGCGCGACACGGCCACTGCGCGCGCGCCAAGGGCAGCGGTCGATTACAGCAAGGCGTTGAACGCGAACGCATTGAAAGGTGCGCGCATCGGCGTCCCCCGGGCGCGGTTCTTCGGCTACAGTCCCTCCGCCGACCGCCTCGCGAACGCCGCCATCGCCACGTTGAAGGCGCAAGGTGCGGTCATCGTCGATCCGGCGGACATCCCGACGGCAGCGCGGCTGGACGAGTGCGAGTTCGACATTCTGCTGTACGAGTTCAAGGACGGCCTGAACGCGTACCTGAAACAGCTCGGACCGAAGGCGAAGGTGCGGTCGCTCGACGATCTGATTGCGTTCAACGAACGCGAAAAGGACCGCGAGATGCCGTTTTTCGGCCAGGAGATCTTTCTCATGGCGCAGAAGAAGGGGGCGCTGACGTCGCCCGCGTACCGCAAGGCACTGGCGGGCTGTTCGAGGATGTCCCGCACGCAAGGCATCGACGCCGTCATGACGAAACACCGCCTCGACGCGCTCGTCGCCCCGACCGGCAGCCCTGCATGGCCGATCGATCTGGTGAATGGCGACCATTTTCTCGGCGCCAGTTCCACGCCGGCCGCGGTCGCCGGTTATCCAAACATCACCGTTCCCGCAGGCTTTGCCTACGGCCTGCCCGTGGGGATCTCGTTCATTGGCGTCCCGTGGAGCGAAGCCAAGCTCCTCTCACTCGCGTACGCGTACGAACAGGCCACCAAACATCGCCGTCCGCCGGAGTTTCTTCCCACGTTGAGGCAATGAGGGTCTCGCCATGGAAATGATCATGGTCCTCGGAGTGTTCTGGGGAGTGCCGCTGCTCATCTACTTGCTCTGCGCCATCCCGGCGCTGCGCGAGCTCAAGGGGCGCGGCCTCGACGAGACGTCCCGCGCCGTCTGGGCGCTGGCGATCGTCGCCATCCCGATCATGGGTGCGCTGGCGTTCTGGATCATGCAGCCCGGCGAGCAGCGATGATGAAAAAACACTCTGCGCTTGGAAACTTCCTGAAAGACCCGGCGGATACTACTTGAAGCGCAGGCTCTGGAGGAATGTGTCGAAAGAGGAACCGGCCTGACGGATCGTGGCGGACGGACCCGTGAGCTTGATGAAGTAAGGTCCCTCCGATCCATCGGTCGATGTTGGCCTGGACGTTGCCGCCTCCGCCGCCGAAGTAGTAGACGATGAGTTCGCCGTCTTCCACGTCCCCAGCCGCTTTCGGCACGACGAACTCAGCAACGCGCATGGAGCTCGCTGCCGGGCGGACCGTCCATGTCTGTGGCTTGGCAAAAGTCAGCGTTTCTGACTGAAGCGTCGCTGACGCGAGAACAACAGTTGCCATCAGCCATGTGTACATGAGGCCCATCGTAGCAGGGTACAAACGGCTGTCCTCGACCGTTGCGTATTGAGACAGCAGTCGGGGCCCGCTCCGCATCGCCGTCAACTCCATTCACGCGCGTCGAGCGCAGCTCTAAGTTGCTCCAGTCCTCCACGCAACGGGTCGGCGGCGCCGCTGAATCCGATGCGGAAGTGCGCGGGCGCGTCGAAGAACCGTCCGGGGACGATGGCGGTTTCGCGATGCTGCAGGAGGCGTTCGGCGAACCGATCGGCGCTGTCGACGCCGCGGATCCTGGGAAACACAACCGTCCCACCGGCGGGCTCTACGTACTCGAGCTCCGGCCGGGAGTGCAGGAAGTCACGGACGAGTGCCCAGTTCACCCCAAGAATCGCGCGGCTTCGAGCGATCAACTTGTCGAGTTGCCCGAATG
>JACDCA010000453.1 GCA_013694635.1 Acidobacteriota bacterium
GAGTACACCAGCGCCGGTGCCGGTGCCCGTGCCGGAGGGTGCCGCAAAGCCGTCGACCGGAAGGCTGAACGTCATCACCCAACCCGCGGGCGCCAGGGTCCTCATCGACGGGGTGCAGTCCGGGCACACGCCCCTCCGGCTCGATTCCGTCGCACCTGGTCGGCATACGGTGACGACGATCATCGGGGACGTCTCAACGAAGCGGACCGTTCGCGTCGAAGCCGGCAAGACCGTCGTCGTCGACATTCCGGTTGCGGTCGCGGCGCGCACAGGCTGGGTCACGATCCAGTCACCGGTCAGGCTCGAGGTCACGAAAGCAGGACGCCAGGTCGGCACGAGCGATCAACAGCGGATTCTGCTCGGGCCGGGCCGCCACTCGCTGACGCTCAGCAATCGCACGGTCGCCTATTCGAGCGCGCACACCGTGGAGGTGACGGCCGGCCAGGAAGCGGTGCTGAAGGTCTCCCCCACCGGACGCGTGAATCTCAACGCACAGCCGTGGGCCGAAGTCTGGATCGATGGCGCACGGGCCGGGGAGACGCCGCTCGCAAACCTGCAGGTGCCGCTCGGCTCCAGGCAGTTCCTCTTCAAGCACCCGCAGTACGGCGAGCGCAGACTGACCGCCACCGTCTCGACGACTCCGATTGCGCTGACGGTCGATTTCACCAAGCCATCCCAGCGACCGTAGGCCGCAACTCACATTTCATTTTCAACTTCGTCAGGGCACGTACAGGTTTGTGCGCGCCCCGCGACACCCGCTCTTCCCCGCGCGACTTGGATTGCACTTTTCGGCGTATTCATCGCGCTCGCACGAATTGCGACGTGGCACTGCGCTTGCCCTCGGGTCATCGTTCCCTGGGGAGGTGTCTTATGTGGAGTTGGATCTTCTGTTACGTCAGAGGGCACGATTACAGCGTGTCGTGCAACTGCGGGGCGATGTTTCTCCGCTGCGTCGCCTGCGGGCGCCGCTCGCGTGGCTGGGTCGTGCGCCACACCGGTGACGCCACCCATGTTGAAGTCTGAACACTGACTTCACAGCCTCCCGCGTACCTCGGCGAACGGCGCACACTGCGGCTCAACGTAGTCCAGCCCTTCAGGGCTGCGGCACGCCCCCCATTCAGGGCTGCGGCAAGCCGCCCGGCGTGGCAGATTCTGCGTGCTAAGATGGCTGCAGCCCTGCCAATTCCGAGGATTCATGCGTCGCTTTGCACCGATTTACGCCGCGCTGCTGTTCGTCCCGGCCGCCACGGCCGTGACGGCGCGTCAGGCTGTACAGCTGAGCCCGCAGCAGGTCGCAGCCGCCCTCCAGACGAAATACGACAGCGTCCGCGACTTCACGGCTGACTTCACCCAGCAGTACGAGAGCGGCATCCTGCGCAAGAAACTGACCGAGCGCGGCAAGCTCCAGATCAAGAAACCCGGCAAGATGCGGTGGGATTACACCGCACCCGACAAGAAGCTGTTCGTCTCCGACGGCAACCGCATCTACCTGTGGGTGCCCGCCGACAATCAGGTCACCGTCAGCACGGTGCCGAAAGAGGCGGAGGCGGCCACCGCGATGCAGTTCCTCACGGGCAAGGGACGTCTCGATCGGGACTTCACCGTCTCGTTCACCAACGATCTTCCCGCGAGCACCTATGGCCTGCGGCTGGACCCGAAGCTGCAGGACCGCGATTACGACTGGCTGCAACTTGTGGTCGACCGCCAGTCCATGCAGATCCGCTCCCTCACCGCCGCCGACCGGCAAGGGGGGCAATCGACGTTCACCTTCACGAATCTCAAGGAGAACGTCGGGTTGCCCGATACAACGTTCACGTTCAAGATCCCTCGCGGAGCAGATGTCAAAGACGCCGGCGCTTCCACGCGTTAATCGCGCGTCCAGGCGGATCGGGCTGGTCCTGTTCGCCTGTGCCTTGGCGACGGCCTGCGCCGCGGGCAGCGCCCTGCGCGCCGGACAGCGCGCCGAGCGCCTGCAGGACTACGACCTGGCGGTCGTCGAGTACACCAAGGCGGTGCGCGGCAATCCCAACGATCAGAACGCACGAGCGGCGCTCCAGCGCGCGCGCTTTCGCGCCTCGCAGGAGCACTTTCACCGCGGGCGCCGCCTCGCAGCCGGGGAACGCCACGAAGAATCGGTGGTCGAGTTCCAACTCGCGTCAGAGTTGAATCCGACCGACGCCGCCGTGCAGACGGCGCTCAAGGATGCACGGCAGCGCTTGCGGACGAAACTGACGGTGTCGCGCGGCGGCCGCACCGAACTGCAGGCGCTGATCGATCGGACCCGCGACCTCCCTCCCGCCGGCCAGGAGCTGCCGTCCGGGATCAAGCTGCCCGAGACGCTGCGGTTCGGCAACGGCGCCAACAGCCGCATGGTGTTCACGACGATCGCGCGCTTCGCGGACCTGAACATCGTGTTCGATCCCGGCTTTCGCGAGGCACCGATCGCCATCGATCTGCGCAACGCCACGCTCGAAGACGCGCTGACCACCCTCACCGCGAGCACGCAGACGTTCTACCGGGTCACCGCGCCGCGCACGGTCACGATCATTCCGGATACGCCCGCCAAGCGGCGCGAGTACGAGGAAGCAATCGTCCGCACGTTTTATCTGAGCAACGCCGACATCAAGGAAGTCACGGACCTGCTCCGCATCGTCGTCGACGTCCGCTCGATTTCTCCGATCACCGCGAACAACTCGATCTCCCTCAAGGACACGCCCGAGCGCATCGCGGCGGCGGCGAAGTTGATCGCCGCCATCGACAAGGCCCGCCCCGAAGTCGTGATCGACGTGGAGTTGCTGGAAGTGGACCGGACCCGCCTGCGGGAGTACGGGCTGCAGCTCGCGTCGCCGACGAGCGATGGCCTCATCGGCATCTCCGGATCGGCGGACGTGAACCGCGAGGGGTTCACGCTTCAGACGCTGCGGAACCTGACCCAGGCCGACGTCTTTCTGTCGGGCATCCCGGGCATCTACTACCGGCTGCTGAAGAACGACATCAATACACGCACGCTGGCGAATCCTCAGCTGCGGACGTCCGAAGGATTGCCGGCGCAGGCGCGGTTCGGCGAGCGCGTGCCAGTACCCGTCACCACCTTCGCGCCAATCGCCACCGGCGGCATCAACCAGCAGCCCATTACGTCGTTCGTCTACGAGAACATCGGCGTAAACATCGACATCACGCCGCGCACGCACCACGAAGACGAAGTCTCGCTCGCGCTGAAACTGTCGCTGAGCAGCATTTCCGGCGTCGGGTTCGGCGGCCTTCCGACCTTCGGCAACCGCGAGGTGACGACGACGATCCGGCTGCGCGACGGCGAGACGAATATGCTGGCAGGATTGATCCGTGATGATGAGCGGACGGTGCTGGCGGGGGTGCCGGGCCTGAGCGACGTGCCGCTCATCGGCCGCCTGTTCGCCAACAATCGGAAGCAGACGCAACAGACCGATATCGTGCTGACGTTGACGCCCCATATCGTCCGCGTGCTGGATCTCCACGAGAGCGACCTGCGGCCGTTCCGCCTGGGACGCGACTACGGATCGCCGGGGGGCGTCACTCCCGATCTTCCGCCGTTTCCCGCGATCCCTCGCGACCCGCGTGATGAACCCGCGCTTCCGGGTCCTGCACCGGTGTCTCTCCCCCTTCCTCCAGCGGCCACGGCTCCGGCGACCCCGTTTCCGCAGCCGCTGCAGGGCACAATGCCGGGCATCGTGATCCCGGTAACACCGCCAAAGAAGCCTGGCGGCGGCGGACGACGCTAGCCTTCCCTCTCCACCGTCGCTCCCAGCAACGTCAAACGATCCACCAGTGAGGCGTAGCCGCGCTCGACGGTCTCGACCGGCGTGACCCGGCTGACACCATCGGCGGCCAGAGCGGCCGCAATCAGCGCCATGCCGGAGCGCAGATCACGGCTGTCGAGATGCCGCCCGCGCAGCTTCGTCGGACCATTGACAATGATGCGGTGCGGATCGCAGAGAAAGAGGTCTGCGTGCATCGCGCTCAGTTGCTCCAGCGCGAACAGCCGCAGCTCGTAAAGCCAGTCGTGCACGAGCGTACGGCCGTGGGACTGAGTCGCCAGGACCGTCACCAGGCTGACCATGTCGCTGGGAAATCCCGGCCACAGGCCGGTCGTGATCCGCCCCGCAGCCTTGAGCGCCGCGCCTTCCACCTTGAAAAGGTCGTCATCGAAGGAGCACTGCAGCCCCATCTTCAACAGGGGCGCCGCAATCACTTCGAGATCCTCGCTCCGCGCGCCGGTCACTTCGATGTCGCCGCCCGTAATCGCGGCGACGACGCCCCAGCTTCCGGCTTCGATGTAATCACCCGCGAGTGTGTACGACGCCCCGCGAATCTTCTCAGAGCCCTCGACGCGGATCGTCGACGAACCCTCCCCTTCGACGTGAACACCCATCGCACGCAGAAACCTGCACAACTCGACGACATGCGGCTCGGTTGCGGCGTGCCGGATCTCTGTCCGCCCGCGCGCTGCTGCGGCGGCGAGCAGCGCCGTCTCGGTGCCGGTGACGGACGCCTCTTCCAGGTACATGGAAGCGCCGGTCAGTCCGTTCGGGGCGACCAGTGCATGACCCGATTCGCCGAGCACTTCCGCACCCATGTTGATCAGCGCCTGAATGTGCGTCGTGATGGTGCGCCTGGCGGGGAAATCTCCTCCTGGCCGTGCCAGCCGCGCCGAGCCACGGCGCGCGAGCAGCGGGCCCAGCAGAAGCACCGAGCCGCGGAGTCTGCCAACCATCTCCGGATCGGGCTGGTCGGACGTCACCTTCGCGCAGCGGAGGCGGAGCGTCGTCGTGCCGAGCCCTTCGACTGTCGCGCCCAGCCCTTCGAGCAGCCCGGACAGTACATGGACGTCGCGAATGCGCGGGACGTTGTGAAGCACGCACTCCTCGTCGGTGAGGAGGCACGCGGCGAGCAGTGGAAGGGCCGAGTTCTTGTTCCCTTCGACAGCCAGTTTTCCAGCAAGGCGGCGTCCGCCTTCGATGATCAACGCTCCCATAAAGAATTCTGAAGGCTGAAGGCTGAAGGCTGAAGGCTTGATCTAGTCACAACTCAACTCCTGTCTCACCACTCACCCAGTCTCACAATCTCTTCCCGCAACGGCACGCCGAGTTCGCTAAGTACCTGCTTACGGCACCTGTCGATCAGCCGGGCGATATCCCGCGCCGTCGCACCGCCGTCGTTGACGATGAAGTTCGCGTGCGTTGGCGACACGCGCGCATTCCCCTCGCGCATGCCCTTGAGGCCGGCACGGTCGACGAGCGCCCCGGCGGATGCCGGCACGCCTTCGGGAACCCGGTCGCGTGCAGGATCGGGATTCTGAAAAATACAGCCGGCACTCGCGGCCTCCAGGGGCTGTGTCCGCTTGCGGAACGCGAGCGACTCGCGGGCGAGTGCACGAAGCGCTGTCGTCTCTCCCCTGCCGCCGTGAAAATCGGCCGATACGACGATCTCTCCCGTCCGCTGGAGCCGGCTCTCGTCGTACCCGAACTGCATGTCGCTCACGTCCACCTCGAGCACCTCCGCGGCGGCAGTGACCAGTGTCACGCGCTGGATCAATTCCGAGATGAGACGTCCCTGAAAATGTGCGTTGCCGTGGACGGCGCCGCCGACGGTCCCCGGCGTTCCCGCCCAGGCCTCGAGCCCGGCGACGCCGCGATTGATCGTCCACCGCACGAGGCCGTTGATCGTGACGCCGGCGTCCGCTCGCAGGGTTGAATCTCCGCGCACTACCACGTCCCCGCCGTGGACGCGGATCACGAGCCCACGCACGCCATCGTCGGCGACGAGAAGATTGGAACCCCCTCCGAGAACCGAGACCGGGACTCCTTCGTCACGTGCCAGCGCCACCGCATTCCGGACGTCCTCTACGCTGCGAAGCGTGACGAGCCAATCCGCCGGACCGCCGACACGAAAGGTGGTCAGGGGCGCGAGCGGAACGTCCTTCGCAATCC
>JACDCA010000470.1 GCA_013694635.1 Acidobacteriota bacterium
GCGTTAGGCGCTTCGACGTTGTCACCTACTTTGTCGCGGTCGTCGTTTTTCGCGCGGGCGAATTCTTCACGTACTTGTCCAGCCAGTTGATCGTCTCGGCAACGACGTGCATGTTCGATTCGCGGGCGGCGTAGCCGTGTGCTTCCGCGGGAAGGGTGACATACCGGACCGTCGCGCCGTGGCCCTTCAAGGCCATGTAGAGCCGATCGGACTGGATCGGGAACGTTCCGGAATTGTCGTCTGCCTCGCCATGGATCAGGAGAATCGGCTCGTTGATCTTGTGCGCGAAGTTGAATGGCGACATGTTCAAGTAGACCTGCGGCGCTTCCCAATAGGTGCGCGTTTCGGCCTGGAAGCCGAAGGGCGTCAGGGTGCGGTTGTACGCGCCGCTGCGCGCGACGCCGGCGGCGAAGAGGTCCGAATGCGCGAGGAGGTTCGCTGTCATGAAGGCGCCGTAGCTGTGGCCCCCGACACCCACGCGCGCGCGGTCGGCAATGCCGAGCTCCACCGCCTTGTCGATCGCCGCTTCAGCGCTCGACACGAGCTGCTGCACGTAGCTGTCGTTGGCGGTCTCTCCCGGACCCACGATGGGCATCGTGGGTCCGTCGAAAATCGCGTAGCCATGAGCGAGCAACAACAGGTGCGACGATCCGCTGACCGTCGTGAAGCGATTCGGCGATCCGACGACCTGGCTCGCCGCGTCCGCGTCGACGAACTCGCGCGGGTACGCCCACACGAGCATCGGCAACCGCTCGCCTTTCTTCTGTCCGGGCGGCAGGTAGATCGTGCCACTGAGGCCGACGCCGTCTTTGCGCGTGTACGTTACCAGCATCCGTTCGGCCGCCGTGATCTGTGGATGCGGGTCCTTGAACGACGTGATCGCCGTCCTGGTTGTGCCGGGCAGTTCACGCACGTAGTAGTTCGGCGGTTGCGTACGGGTTTCGTGCCTCGTCATCACCCGCTTCCCGTCATCGGACAAGAGACCGACGACGGTTTCATGGCTGTGGTCGTCGGAGCGGAAGAGGCGTTCGGCCTGGAACGTTTTCAGGTTCAATCGGTCGAGGAATGGGCGGTCACCCTCCTTCGACGCGCCCGCTCCGCTCAGATAGATGAAGTCTCCGGCCTGGTGAATGGTCGAGCGGGTCGGCCGGAAGAGCGGAGTCCCCGGATGCGAATACGAGTCCTGCTGCTTGCGGTCCCACAACTTGCGCGGCTCTCCCCACGCTCTGTTCAACACCCACGTCCGCGTCGTCCGCGTCTTTCGATCGTTCTCGGTGAGGAGGATGGCTCCGCTGTCGGTCCAGTTCGCGCCGCCGTAGCGGTACTGCGTCTTCGCAACTTCCGCGGGCTCGCCGGTGAATGGCGCCTTGAGTGCGAGGATGCGATCGCGGTGAGGCACGTCGTTGCGAATGTCCCCTGTATCGAGCGCCTCGACCCAGATGAGCGTCGCCGGTTCGAGCGGCACCCATCGATACGAACGGGGTCCGGTTAGAACACCATTGATCGGCACGGTGTCGCCCATCGGCACATCGGCGATCGTGCGGAGCACCTGGCCGGTCCTCGACCAGACCTCCACGTCCGAGGGGAATTCGAACCACGTCACCAGGCGCGAGAACGGGCGCTTGACCTTCTGCACCACCAGGTGCTGCCCATCGGGAGACACTGTAAAACTTGAGAACATGGCGGGACGGCCGATGGGCTCGCGGCGGCCCGTCGCAGCTTCGACCGATGCAAGTTGCGACTGCATGTAGTACTCGAACAACGCTTCATCGTGCGCACTGGTGAGCAGATCCTGATACGTGCGGACGGGGCCCGGCTTGCCGACGCTCTCCTGGATGTTCGGGCCCGTGGGCGTCTTCGACGGCGGCGGCGCCGTGGCGCGTGGCGAGGGGATGAATCCGCAGATCAGCGCGGTGCTGTTTTCGAGCCACTGGCACGTGCCGTTCAAACCGTTGATCGCGGCACCGGGTACGAGCCGCGACTGTCCGGTGGCCACGTCAGCGACGTACAGCTCGATCGTGTCTTCGCGGGTATTGGTGAAGGCGATGCGCTTCGAGTCAGGAGAGAACAGCGCGCCGCCGATCTTCGCGCCGGCCGGAACGACGATCATTCGCTCGGCGCCGGACGCGATCGTGCGAATCGTGATTCCAGTCGCGGGCGCCGTGCGGTGCGGCCCGTTCGTTCTCGGGTTGATCCGCATACCGGCGAGCCTCTGCATCGGCTGCGAGACTTCAGATATCGGCGGCATGCTGCGGCGCGGCATCAGCGCGATGACGTCGCGCGATGGGCTGACCGCTACATTCGGTAGTGGTTCGGCCGTCATGATGTCGACGATCGCCTTCGGAGGCGTGAGATAACCGGATGGCTGGGGGGGCGGCGCCTGCGCGGAAAGTACCGATCCAGCGAGAATGACAGCTACGAACGCCGAGGATGTGCTTCTCATGCGGGCCTCCCGTTTTGAACGGGCTCGATGTTACACCCGGCGCCGGCTTGCGCCGGCGGCGGATAAGGAGTGAGCGGGTGAGGGCCGACGCCTGTGCCAGCATGAACATGACGCCAAACGCGAGCAACACGATCGGAGCTGACGGTATCCTGGGTGAGAATAATGCGCATGGCGTCAATGCTGTTTTGGGTCGCGCTCAGCGTTGCGGGCCAGCTCAACGAGGGGCCGCCGTTTGTCGCGATAGGCGTGTGGTACACGGCGCCGGTCGATCCGGAACCGATGCGACAGGACTTTCACGCCATTCGCGCCTCTGGATTCAACGCCGTTATGACGTCGGTGAGCTGGAAGGATGGCGAGCCTCGGCGCGGCGGGTACAACTTGCTGCCGCTGGATCGTTTGATCGCCGTCGCGACCGAAGCCGGGCTCCGCGTGCACGTCGACGTTTTGACCGAGCCGGAGCCTTCCTGGAAGACCGAGGGGACGAACGCACTGGCCGGGAGTTTCTACGAGTACGTTCGGAAGCGTGTGGGATCGCATCCCACGGTGCTTGCCGTTGATCTGCCCGGGACGAACCCTCCGGAGGAGAGTCGCCGTGCCATCGTCGGCACCGGTCCCGGGCTGCGCACCATGAGACAGGCGCGGGTCGCGTTGTGGTCGGCCATCGCCCGAGGATCGCGCGGATTCAGTTTCGGCAGCCCGGATGATCGGGTGAGCGCGGAAGTCCTCGCGCTCGGCGAAGTCGCGGGCGTCATCACGAGGAATTCCGCGCTCTTCGCGCCACTGCAGCCGCGCCGGGCCGGCGAGGTCACCGTCACGGGAGGCGGTAGCGGGGTTTCGGTGAGCATCCTCGAATCTGCCGAGGCGATCGCCGTGATCGCGGTCAACCATTCGCCCGACGTGCGGAAGGTCACGATCACATTTCCTCCGGATACGCCCGAGGCGATCTGGCAGAACATGGAAGCGGGCAACGAGGTTCATTTCGTGATGGGCCGCACCGGTCCCTCCCTCGAGTACACCTTTGCCGGCGAGGATGTTCTCGTGCTGGCGATCAGTAAGAAGCTGCGCCAGGGGCTCCCTGGCCGTCAAACCACGCGCTTGATGCGGCGGTAGCGGGCGTGAAGTGCCTGGTCGAACGCGTACGCGAGCAGGCCCGCGCCGACAAACCCGAGGATCCAGATGCCGTTGGCCATGTCGGCAATCTGCAGCATCGAGTCCCTGGTGCCCTGCGCCTCGCTCGGATCGCGCTGGAGCGCGGCTCTGACCAGAAACCCGCCAAGGACCGTGATGATGAGGCCGCGCGCGCCGATGCCGAAGCTGCTGATCACCTCGGCCGCCTTCCGCAGCCGCGGTGCGACTGATGAGAGGTCCAGCGTGTCGCTGTAGCCCCGGCGGAATCCGGCAATGATCTGTGACACGCCATAGCCGGCCACGATCAATCCGCCGATGCCGACGAGCCAGGCGCCCAGCGGCACCGCCATGAGGCGCGCGGTCCACATCTGCGCTTCGCCAGGCTTGGAGCCGCCCATGCCCTGAAAGAGGCGCAGCGCTTCGATGCCCAGCGCGCCATAGATCACCGCGCGCCCACCGTTGCCGATCCGCTTGACGAGCCCTTTGAAGCTGGTGCCATGACGGTCCGGATCGCGAATCGCGTCCAGCGCCCGCCAGAGGGCATAGCCGCACAGACCGAGGGCGAGGATGAGGAGCATGATGCGGCCGGCGGGGCTGCCGAGCATCACGCGCAAGGCGCCGCTGGTATCGGTGACGCGCCCGCCGCGGCCAGCCGCCGCGGCGATCGCGAGCGACCCGACGATCGCGTAGATCACCGCCTTCGAGGCGTAGCCGAGTCGCGCGAGCTGTTCGAGCATGGTTCCGAAAATTATCAGCGGATGGCGCGGCTGTAGAACAGGTCGTGATCGCCGGGCGGATCGATGCCCGACAATCGGAGGGCGAGTGCGATCTGCGCCCAATGCCGAGTTTCGTGCAGCAGGATGTGGAAGAGCAGCTTGCGCGGCGTCATCTCCCACAGCCGGTCGCGTACTTCAAAGGTGCGTATCTGGTTCGCCACGTCTTCGTCGGCTTCCTGCACGAACTGCTCCAGTTCGCGCCTGACGGACGCGCCGTAATCGAAGAGCGGTGCCGCGTTGTTGCCGGTCAAGCCTGTAGCGTCGGCGACCGGTTCGTTCCGAAGCCGCTGCAGGTGGCGTCGCTCGACGAGAAAAATGTGGTCGATCAACCGTCCAATGGTGCTGAACCGGTCGCTGTTCTGAAGCGGCAATTCCAGGCAGGCGGCATGATCGGTGAAGAACCGCCGCCACTTGCCGCGTTCCTCATCGGTATAGCGAAGCAACTCCTCGAACGCGAGTGTCAACGGCATGGATCCGATAGTCTATCAGCCAGGATGTTCTCGTCCCGCCTGCCGCGCGACCTCTCCCCGAACACGCTGGCGCGCAGCGTCGCCCTGCATCGTGCCGCGCGGCGGCCGCTGCTGGATCTGACGGCTACCAACGCGACGACAGCCGGTCTTGCTTATCCGCAGGATCTCCTTGCGTCCCTCTCGAGCCCCGCCGCGCTCGAATATCGGCCAGAACCCTTCGGATCGATGGAGGCTCGCGAGGCGGTCGCCCGCGACTACGCGCGGCGCGGATCCACTGTTGCTCCTGATCGGATCGTGCTGACGGCGAGCACCAGCGAGGCGTACTCGCTGCTCTTTAAATTGCTCTGTGATACGGGAGACGCCGTGCTCGTCCCGGCGCCCAGTTATCCGCTGTTCGAGCATCTGTCGCGCCTCGACGGTGTGCAACCACTCACGTATCGCCTCGAGTATCACGGCCAGTGGATGGTCGATGAAC
>JACDCA010000497.1 GCA_013694635.1 Acidobacteriota bacterium
GCCGGAATGGTGATCGTCGCCGACGGGACGCGCGAAGCCGACGAGAAGCTTCAACGCGTCCTGACCTGCGATCCAGGGCTCGGGGTCGTGCGCCACGCCGACGCCGGGTATCCGGAAGCGATTCAGACGGCGCGCGATCGTGGTATCGACATGCCTTCTTTGCGTCCCGAGGGGCCCCGATGATGATCCCGGAACGTCCGTCGCTGGAGCGGCGTGTGCTCGCCGCGCTGGACGGCTCTCAGGGTGGTGGTGCGCGCATCCCCGTCCTGCTCGGCGGCTGCGGCTCCGGGAAAACGTCCGTGCTGTTGCGGCTCCGGGACCTGATCGGCCGGACGTCCTCGCAATATATCGACGTCGAGCGCGTCGCCACGACGCCCGAACGGTTTCTGAAGACGCTCCGCGACGCCTCTCCCTTCCCCACCCACACCTACGCCCAGGGTGCGTCGCGTGAAGGCGGCGCGCGCGAAGCGTTCGATGCATGGCTTGCGTTTCTCGAAACCGCTCGTGCGCCCGGCAGCGCGCCAGCGACGTTCCTGCTCGATGAATTCCTTGAGCTGAGGACGTTCGAGAGCTTTCCCGGCCTCCGCGCCGTGCTGCGCGATGTGGTCGGGATGCTGGCCTCGAGCGGCAACCGTTTCGTGCTGACGACCCGCTACGTGGCGCGTGCCCACCGGCTCCTGCGCGACGCGCCGGCACAGTTCGAGCTCATTCACGTAGCGCCGCTGTCGCACGCCGAGATCCGCGCCACGGTGACGTCCGGGCATGAGGTCCACGGCGAGGAAGACGAAGCGACGCGCGACGATCTCGTCCGTCTCGTGCACGCGCTCGCTGACGGACGTCCCGCGTACGCCCGGCTGATCGCCGACACCGCGGCCGTCATGGACGCCCGCGGCACGCACGATCCGGTGGGCGCGCTTGCGGCGCTGCTCGCCCCAGGCAGCGCGCTGTCGAACGCGTGCCGGTTCTGCTACGAGCTACGGCTCCACCGCGCGCGCGGATACGGCGCGCTGAAAGCCATCCTCGACGTCCTGGCCGAAGAGGAGCCGCTGACCCTGACCGAGATCGCGCTGCGCCTCCGCCGCACGCCCGGGTCGACGAAGGACTACCTGTCGTGGCTCGAGGATGTCGACCTGATCGTCTCCAGACAGAAGCGCTACAGCTTCGCGGACCCGATGCTGCGCCTGTGGGTGCGCCTGCACTGCCGCCCGGCCCCTCCGAGCGAGGAAGAAATCGCCCGCGAGGTTCACGCCTACGTCCTCTCGCACCTGCCGGCCGCCGAACCGTCCGCTCCGCCAGCCTTGGCGCTAGCCACCCGCGAGACCGACAAATCGTGGGGGATTATCGAGATCGACTAGTTATCAGCTACTGATTACTGACCACTGATAACTTTTAACGCCAGCTTCGCGGCGCTCTGTGCCGCGTCTTTCTTGCTCTTGCCTTCCGCCTTCGCGATTGGTTCCCCGCCGACGAGGACTTCGACTTCGAACCGGCGGCGGTGTGCCGGACCGATTTCGGCGGCGAGGCGGTACTCGGGTAGGCCCTTTCCCTGCTGCTGCAGGAGCTCCTGCAGGGCTGACTTGTAGTCCTCGGTGAAGCTCGCGGCCGTGCCCGTGCGGCTCGCCTCGTCGATCAGCGCCTGGAACTGCCGGCGGATGAAGGCACGCACCGGCTCGAAACCGCCGTCCAGGTAGATCGCCGCGATCAGCGCTTCGAAGCAGTCGGCGATGATCGCGTGCTTGCGGCGGCCGCCGGTCTTCTCTTCGCCGCGGCCGAGAATGACGTACTCGCCGAGATTGATCCGTTCGGCCAGCCGCCCCAGGGATACCGCCGACACCAATGACGCGCGGAGCTTCGACTTCTGCCCCTCGTTGTGCTGCGGAAACTGCCGGAAGAGAAGGTCCGCGATGACGAACCCGAGAATCGAGTCTCCGAGAAACTCCATCGATTCGTTGTCGAACACACCGCCACTCGCGTCCTCGTGCACGCGTGATCGATGCGTGAGTGCGTGCTCCAGCAGTCCGC
>JACDCA010000587.1 GCA_013694635.1 Acidobacteriota bacterium
ATGGTGCCGCGCGATATCGCCCAGGAGCTGGCGCGCGTCGACATCCGCAGCCCCGCGTATGTCGGCAAGCTCGCGCGCTGGACGCGTGGGCAGCTGGCCGACGTCGAAGGCCTGTACGTCTCCCCGGTCATTCCCGGAGTCGCGGCGCACACGGAGCTGGTCGTCCGCGACATCGCGCGGCGCTATGCACTCGACGGGCTGCATTTCGACTACGCACGCTACCCCACCGACCGCTTCGACTACAGCCGGCACGCCATCCGTGAGTTCCGCGGCTCGGTCAGCGCCTCGCTGAGCGAGGCACGACGCAGGGCGCTCAACGCGGAGTCGGCGACCGACCTGTTCGCGTACCCCGACGCGTTGCCGGACGAATGGCGGCAGTTCCGCGTCTCGCGCATGACCGCGTTGATGACCCGGTTGCGCGCGGCCGTGAAGAGCGAGCGTCCGGACGCCATCATCAGCGTCGCCGCCGCACCCGATCAGCGCGACGCGCTGACACGCAAGCTGCAGGATTGGGGCACCTGGCTGCACGACGGCATCGTCGATGCGTTGTGCCCGATGGCCTACACGCAGGAACCGGCGCGGTTCGCCGAGCAGATCGCCGGCGCGCGGCACGCCGCGGGCGATCGCCCGGTCTGGGCGGGCATCGGCGCGTACCGGCTGTCGCCGGCGCAGACGATCGCGAACATCCACACCGCCCGCAAACTCGGCGCCGCCGGCGTCATCCTCTTCTCCTATGACAGTCTGATCGATCCGCAGCAGAGCGCGCCGGGCTATCTGTCCACCGTCGGCCGCGCGGTCTTCGCCGATCGACGTCCGACGGAGTCCGGCTCCCGCTGATCCGGCGGGACGATACATGGTCCTCAACTGGATCGACTACGCTGTCATCGCCGCGTATCTCGTCGCGATCACGGCCTTCGGGTCCTGGTTTGCGCGCTTCCAGAAGACCACCCGCGATTACTTCCTGACCGACCGGTCGGTGCCCTGGTGGGCGATCTGTTTCACGATCGTCGCCACCGAAACCAGCACGCTCAGTTTCATCGGCGTGCCGGCGGGCGCGTATGCGGGCAACATGACGTTCCTGCAGCTGGCGATCGGCTACATCGTCGGGCGCCTGCTCGTCAGCGCGCTGTTCATTCCCTCATATTTCCGTGGTGAGCTCTTTACGTCCTACGAGCTCCTGAACCGGCGGTTCGGCCCGCCGGTGAAGAACGTCGCGGCGGTGATCTTCATGACCACACGGACGTTTGCGGACGGCATCCGGCTGTTCGCCACGGCGCTGGTGATCTCGGTCGTGACGCAGCTCCCCGTGACATGGACGGTGATCGTCCTCGGCGCCGCGATGATCGTCTACACCGTCCGGGGCGGCGTCTCCGCCGTGATCTGGACCGACGTCGTTCAGATGTTCATTTACGTTGGCGGAGCGCTGCTCGTCTTTTTCGGGCTCCTGCAGCAGATCCCCGGGGGATGGGGCGAGGTGACGCGCACCGCGGCAGAGCACTTCACCATCCTGGATCTGAGCACCGACCCTAAGAAGGTGTACACCCTGTGGGCGGGATTACTCGGCGGCGTTGCGCTCACGCTCGCGACACACGGCACCGACCAGTTTCTGGTCCAGCGACTGCTCTCGGCCCGCTCGGCGCGCGAGGCCTCCACCGGTCTCATCCTCAGCGGCTTCATCGTCTTCGCGCAGTTCACCCTGTTTCTTCTCATCGGCGTGATGCTCTACACCTTCTATCAGCACACACCTCTTCCCCGTGCGCTCGGACGCACGGACGAAGTGCTGCCCCTGTTCGTGGTGACGTCGCTGCCGCACGGCATCTCCGGATTCATCATCGCGGCGATCGTAGCTGCGGCGCTGTCGCCGTCCATCAACGCGCTGGCTGCGACCACGGTCAATGATTTCTACGTGAAATACCTGCGTCCCGACGCCGACGAGCCGACGCTGATGCGCGTCTCGCGTAACGCCACCGTTGCCTGGGGGATTGCGCAGATCGCCGTCGCTTTGGGTGCGCAGTTCGTCACGCGCTCGGTGCTCGACGCGGGCCTGGGGATCCTGTCGCTGGCTGCGGGGCCGGTGCTGGGGGCGTTTCTCGTGGGTGTTCTGTCGAAGCGTACCGGCCCGCGCGGGATGCTGGCCGGGATGATCACCGGCATTGTCGTCCTCGCGTGGATCTGGTGGTCGGGCGCGCTGGCGTGGACATGGTACGCCTTCGTCGGCGCGACGGTGACGAGCGGCGTGGCGCTCGCCTCCTCGTACGTACTCGATCGCAAATGACTGCGTTCGCCCGCGCGGCTGACGTGATCCAGGACGCCATCGCGGCGCGTGTCTTTCCAGCCGCGACCGTGGAGGTCGGGATGCGCGGCGCCGTGGCGTGGCGCGGCGCCTTCGGACGGCTCTCGTACGACGACCATGCGTCAGACGCGAAAGTCGACACGATTTTCGATCTTGCGTCGCTGACCAAAGTCATCGCGACCGCGACGCTCGCCATGCGTGCGGTGGACGACGGGCTGATCCGGCTGGATGATCCCGTGGCGGAGTGGATCCCTGAGTGGCGTGGAGCGGACCGCATCGGCGTCACGGTCCGCGACCTTCTCGAACACAGCGCCGGACTCACCGCCTACCTGCCATTCTTCCGCGATCACACCGGGCGGCCGGAATTCCAGCAGGCGATCAGCACAATGCCACTCGAGTACGCGCCGCGCACCAGGTCCCTGTACTCGGACCTCGGATACATCCTCCTTGCGTTCATCCTGGAAGACGCACGTCCCCGCGCGCTTCCAGCACCCGCCCCGGGGGCCTTCGACGCCAACACCACCTTCAACGCGCAGTGTCGGCGGATCGCCTCGCTCATCACCGACCAGCCGTTGACCTTTACCCCGCCTCGCTACTGGCGCGACCGCATCGCCCCCACGGAGCATGATCCCTGGCGCGGCCGGACGCTGACAGGTGAAGTGCATGACGAAAACGCCTGGGCGCTTGGCGGGGCTGCCGGGCATGCGGGCCTCTTCGGCACTGCGGCAGCAGTCGGAGCGTTCGCGCGCGCGGTGCTGCTCACCATACACGGGGACGCGGTCCTCGCACGGACCGACACGATGCGGATGTTCATGCGGCGAAGTACGGTGCCCGGGAGCTCGCGGGCGCTCGGGTGGGACACCATGCTGCCGACGTCATCGTGCGGGACGCTCGTCTCGCCGACGTCCATCGGCCACACCGGCTTTACCGGCACGTCGCTGTGGATCGACTGGGAGCGCGACGCCTACATCGTCCTGCTGACTAACCGCGTGCACCCCACTCGTGACAACGAAGCGATCAGGGCTGTGCGCCCGCGCTTCCACGACGCGGTGATTTCAGAACTATGAACTATGAACTCTGAATTTTGAACTCTTCAACATTCGGGGTTCAGCATTCAGCGTTTTCTTTCCGTCCACCCCGGGCCCGCGCTCGTCTCATGAACGATGCTTTCGACTGAACTAGCCGCGTCCGCCGCCTGGAACGAGCCCGCGGCCGGGGCCACGGCCGCCAGGGGCGCGTCCGCCGGTTCCGCTGCCCGGGCCGGCCGGGCCACCGCGCCCGGAACCAGGGCCGCCTCGACCGCCAATGCCCGGCGCGCCCGACCGTCCTCCATCACCTGCCGGGCCGCCACGGCCGCGCGCGTTGTAGAGGAACTGCCACTCGTTGTAGTGCGACGCGTTGTTGTAAATGCGGATCGACGACTCTTTGCTCT
>JACDCA010000596.1 GCA_013694635.1 Acidobacteriota bacterium
CGTCAGCTTGCGCGTGATCCACCGCCGCAGTGGCTCGGGTAACGGAAGGATCAAACCCTGGACGCCCAGGGCGTGCAGACGGTGGGGGCGCGCCGGGACGACGTGCGCATCGACCTTCGAGGCGAGCGCAAGCAGGATGGCCTGTTCCCTGGGGTTATCGGTGAGCGCGGCAACTTCGTCCTCGAGATCGGTTTGCTGAAGGTGCCGGGCGACTGTCAACGCCTGGCCGGTTGGCGCGTTCTCGACCTCGGTGACGTCACCGCTGGCGCAGGTTGCCGCCGAGGGCGAAGGGTAGTACTCGCGATTGACCCAGTATGCGAGCCGGCTGCGGGCGCCAAGGTCATATCCGAACAGCGCGTGGTCCCACTGGCATTTCAGGACCGATTCGATCGGCTTGTTGCCGATGCCGTGGACATACAGGATCGTGCAGGCACGCCCGACGTCGGTCGAGGAAGCCCGCCTGGCGCGCGGACGCGCTCTCCCGATCGACTGTGACTTGCGGGCGGGACGTCGGGACGTCTTGGGCATCGAACCCCCTTCGAGTTCATCAGCGGCCAACGGGTTGACCGGCGGGACAAACCGTGGCCCTTCCCGAGCGACCGGCGGACGAGATTTTCTACGGTAGGCGCGGAACGTCGGCGATGACGAGCGCGGAATGCAACGCGCGAACCGCTTCGTCAACTGACTCGCGGGGGACAATCCAGGTGATACGGAAGGAGGATGTGGAGAGCGCCTGTGGCGTGATGCCGGCATCGCGCAGCGCCTTGGTGCCTCGAAGCAGGTTGCCGTAGCTGGCATTTATGCCAGCGCCAACGACGCTCACGGCGCCGATGCCGTCGACCAGTGAGGCCGCGGCGCCGTACGACTGGTCGATGTCCTTGCGCAGCCGCCCTTCGTCGTGGAGGTTCTCGCGCGAGATGACGAGGGTGACGCCATCCCCCGGCGCCCCGAAGGCGGTGGACTGGAGCTGCTTGCCGACGACACCGCGGGCGTCCAGCCACCCGACGAGCTCGGTGGCGTCACTGGCTGACTGGAGTACGAACACGTCCCGCTCGCTGGCCACACCAACGACCGAGCCCGGCGTACGCGGCGCGTCCTTCCGCACGACCGTTCCGTCAGCGGACGGATCGGATCCCGGCAGGGCGGATGCCGTCGCGCGCGCGTAGATCGCGATCCCGGCGCCCTTTGCAAACTCGACGGCCTGCGCGTTGAGCACCTTCGCACCGGATTCGGCAAGCTCCTGCGTCTCTTCGTACGACAGCGTCCCGATCCGTCGCGCGTCCGCGACGACCCGCGGGTCCGCGGTGTAAACGCCGTCCACGTCGGAGCAGATCTCGCAGTACTCCGCGTCGAGCGCCGCCGCCATGGCGACTGCGGTGGTGTCGCTCCCACCGCGGCCAAGCGTGGTGACCTCGCGGCGGTATGACACGCCCTGGTAGCCCGCAACCACGACCACGCGGCCGCGCGACAGCTCGTCCTGCACACGGAACGGCCTGACCTCGATGATCCGGGCATCGACGTGGCGGTCGTTGGTGATGATTCCGGACTGGCTGCCGGTGAAACTGATCGCGTCACCACCGAGCTCGCGGATCGCCATCGACAGCAGCGCCATCGAGATCCGCTCGCCGGCCGAGAGCAGCATGTCGAGCTCGCGACGGTCCGGATTCGCGGAGACGCGCTTGGCGAGCGCGAGCAGTTCGTCGGTCGTATCCCCCATGGCGGAAACGACGACGACCACGCCGTGGCCGGCGTGCTTGGTCCGCATCACGCGTTCGGCGACCGCGCGGATCTTCTCCACGTCAGCAACGCTGCTGCCGCCATACTTCTGCACCACAACAGTCATCAGTCGATAGTCGATAGTCAGTCAATCGTCGTTCGTCGTCCGTCACTCGGGGCAGGAACCCGCATGGAAGGTGACGGCGACGTCGATGTCTTTGGGTTCGGGGCGGACAACCTGATACCACTCGTCCTCGTAGCCGGAGAACTGGTAGACCCAATACGTCCGGTTCCGGGCGCGCACGGTTCCAAACGGCAACATCACGTTCACACCCTTGCGATCGCAGTAGCTCACGCGGGACGTCATCTCCACTTCGCTCTTGTTGGCCGGGCCGACGTGTACCCACGCCTGCCCTGTTGTCGTCAACCCGCAATCATCCTTGCGAGCCAATCCAAAGGGGCCTGTCGGTCTGAAGGAGGTCGGCTCGTACTCCCGCACCGCTTCGACGAAATACGTCGTCCAGCCGGCCGTATCGCTCGGCGCCTTGTACATCGCTTCGACCGAGATCTGCTGGCGGCGGCGCGCTTCCTCGCGGACGGGATGGCGCCACCCGCCGAACGAAAGGATGGCTCGCGACTCCGCCTTGTTGAAATCATCGGTGAGCAGCAGCAGGGCCCGGTTCCACTCCTCCGATCGTTCGACCATCTCGATCCTGCCCACCTGGACGCCACCGGTGACGAGCAGTCCATCCTTCGGTTACGGCTGCTTCATTCTCGGCGCCGGGGGTGCCTTCGATCGGTAATCAGTACGGAGGCCCATTCGCCCCGAGCACAACGCGCGTATCTGCGCCAGTGCGGTCACAGACGTTTCAACGACCGCCGTGCCGTGCGCCCACAGCGTCATTCGCGACGGGGCCTCGCCGATCCCCCACCAGTCGCGGGGGACGCTCGCCAGCGAGATGGGCAGCTCCGCTTCCCGGTGGTCCGGCCACGATGCCTTCCACCGGCGGCCGTCGAAGGCGGCGAAGGGCTGCGCGAGGCCGTCACGATTCAGGATCGCAAGAAGAAAAGGGGGATCGCTCTGCGCGGACACGACCGTCATGACGAGCGCGGCGAGGGCGAGACCGATGCCTTTCATCCGTACGGATTCTAGCTTGCCTGCGCGCGTTCCTTCTTCAAGCCGTAACGGCGCTCGATCGACCGCTCGACCATCCAGCAGATGAGCGCCCACGAGAGCCCGATCATCCAGCCTGCCACAACATCGCTTGGGTAGTGCACTCCCAGGTAGACGCGGCTGGTGCCCACCAGCGCCGTCGCGGTCATCGCCACTGCGATGCAGTACCACTTCGCGAGCCGCGTCGTCGCCACACGCATGAGAAGCGTGCCGAGCGTGAGGAACACGACCGCCGACGTCAGCGCGTGGCCGCTCGGAAAGCTCAGACTGGCCACCTCCCGCAGATGCGGAACGACTGACGGCCGTGGCCGCGCGAACAGCAGCTTGAGCGTATCGTTGATGATCCAGCCGCCGGCGCTCGCGGCCAGCACGAACAGCGCGTTGCGATACAGCCCGTGGAGCAGCAGATATCCAATCACGCCGGCAACCGTCAGACCGAGCACCGTCGGCCCGCCGAGGGCCGTGATGTCGTAGGCCGCCAGCTTCAGCCAACGGGGGCCGAGCGGTTCGGCGGGCGCGTCCGCCTTGCGCAGGGACTTGAGGAGCCGCTCGTCGAACTGCTGTGTATCGCCTTCGAGCACATTGCCCACCAGCGCGAGAAGGCCGAGGATGATGGCGACGAGCGTAAGCGCGCCCAGCAGCAGCCTCAGCTCGTCGCGATCGCGCGACGCGAGGTGCGTCCACACGGCCCGCACGCCCGAGGCGGCTCTTTTCCTCATGAAGCGATTATCGGTTACCCGTGACGTAACGGCCTTTCCGAAACGGTAAAGCTTAACCCCCTAAATGGTTGATTCTGCTGCGACAAGGCCCGATTCTGCGGGCACGCTGCTTGCCTGTCGTGCACAGGACCGTATGTCCGCGCGCTGTCTGTCTGCCCTCGCCGTGTGCTGTCTTCTCACTCCCCTGGCCGCCTTTGCGCAGGAGTCGCAGGCGCCCGAAACGGCCAGCCGCTCAGATCCCCAGATCGAGCTGAACCTCATCGCGCTGCCGACGACCCAGTCGATCAGCCGCCATCGTGGCTATTTCCGGCTGACGCATCGGTTCGCGCGCGATCTGCGGCTCGGAGATTTCTCGGATCTCGCCAACGACTTCTTCGCGCTCGACAATGGCGCCGTCATCGGCTTCGAGTACCGGTTTGCTGTCGAGGAGAACATCCACGTCGGCATCCACCGGTCGACGCTGAACAAGGCGCTTCAGCTGTTCTCGCGGTGGGACGCCGTGCGCCAGGGGCAGCGGCTGCCCGTCGGCCTTTCCGGGTTCGCCACGATCGAAGCGCTCGACAACCTTCAGGACGGGCACCAGCCCGGAGCGGGCGCGGTCGTGTCACGAACGTGGGGCCAGGCGCTCGCGCTTTACGCGTCGCCGACATATGTCTACGGCACATTCGACGCCGAGCGTATCGCCTCCGGCATGGTCGGGCACGATCACGGCCACAAGCTGACCGGGCGCCACGACGCGCACGAGGCTGAAGAGCACGCGTCGCACAAAAGCACGTTCTACGTCGGTCTCGGGGGACGTCTGCGAGTCAGACCGACGGTGTTCCTCGTGGGTGAATTCACGCCGCGGGTTTCGGGTCACGACCCGGGCGATGCGATGTGGGGTGTCGCCCTGGAGAAATGGACGCGCGGGCACACACTGCAGCTGAACCTGACGAATTCGTTCGCCACCACACCGGGTCAGATCGCACGCGGCGGGACGCCGGATGCGATCTACCTCGGATTTAATATCACGCGAAAGTTCTGAGTAGGGAGGGCCACATGCTGAAACGGGGATTCCTGGTCTTGATGCTGGCAACCGGTCTGGCGGCGTGCGACGACGATACGCCGACGTCGCCCGCCGATCCGAACCTTGCGGTGTTCACGGCGCAGCTGAGCGCGCTCAATGAAGTGGGGGGCAACACGCCGCCGGCCACGCAAACCGAGACAACGGCGCGGGGTGACGTGCGAATCGAATTCCGCCTGACGAGGGATTCAGGGAACTCCCTCACCGGCGCCACGGTGGCGTTCATCGTGAACTTGACCGGCTTTCCCCCCGAGGGGAGTATCTGGCGGGCGGCCCACATCCACGAAGGCGTGAGCGGTGTTGCAGGGAGCGTGCGCGTCGACACGGGTTTGACGCCCGAGACCGCCATCCCGCTGGTCAACGGCGGCATCACGGGACATCGCTTCGAGAACAGACCCGTCACGGACCTGAGGGTGCTCAACGAAATCCTGAACAATCCGAGTGGCTGGTATTTCAACGCCCATACGGTGCGCAATACGGCGGGCGCTGTGCGCGGACAGCTGGTCAGGATTCAGTAGATCTACCGGTCCGCAGGCAGCTTCCCGGATGTGCCCTTCCCGGCGCGCGGGCCCTTGTTGTCTCGGGCCGGGGGCTTCTCCAGGTTCGCGACCCGCTGACCGGTCGCGTACACCAGCTGCGTCACCCGCGTCATCTTCGGGAACTCGATCTTCGACACTTCGTCGGTGACGAAGTGGTAGTCCTTGTGCAGCCCGGTGAAGTAGAAAATGATCGGGATCCCTTTCAGCGCGTAGCTGTAGTGATCGCTGCGCGTGTAGATCGACTGCGGGTCCGCCGGATCGTTCATTTCGTAGTCCATCGTCAGCGGCTTCGACAACGACGCGTTCGCGTCCTCGTTGACGTTATGAAGCTCGGTGCTGATGCGGTCCGAGCCGACGACGAAGACGGTGTTCCCCTGCGCGGGATCGTCGCAGCGGTTCCTGCCGATCATGTCGATGTTCAGCTGCGCGACGATCTTGTCGAGCGGCACCACCGGGTGGTCGGCGTGGTATCTCGACCCGAGCAGCCCGCTCTCCTCCCCCGCGTGCCAGACGAACAGCAACGACCGCTTCGGTTTGGGCCCGGTCGCAAACGCCTTCGCGAGCGCCATCAACGCCACCGTTCCGGAGCCATCGTCGTCTGCGCCGTTGCTGATGACGTCGCCGGGAGTTGGGGTCGGACGGACCTGGCCCGTGCAGCCCCCGGGATCCGCGCCGCCTCCCGGGGGAGTGCCTCCCTCGCGATAGCCAACGTGGTCGTAGTGCGCGCCGAAGGCGACATAGGTGTTCTTCAGTTTCGGGTCGCTGCCTTCGATGATGCCGACGACGTTGTTGGTGCGGCGCGTGCGGACGGCCTGGTATTCGGCGTCCACGTTGATCGTCATCTTGACCCCCTTCAGCGCGAAGCGCGGCAGGGGTTCACGCTTGTCGGCCCTCGCCTTGATCTCCGCATACTTCACGTCCGAGCCGCTGAAGAGGAACTCGAAGAAGGCGTCCTGCGCGGAAAGCTGGGGCGTCACGACAGAGTCGTAGCGCTGCACCGTCGTGAAGTCGCCATTGTCCACCGCTGGCGCCTGGCCGCGACCACCGCCCGGAGCTGCCGCTGGT
>JACDCA010000624.1 GCA_013694635.1 Acidobacteriota bacterium
GGTCTACAAGGCCCGCGATACCCGTCTCGATCGGACCGTCGCCATCAAGATCCTGCCGCCGCACGTCGCCGCGGATCCCGCGTTCCGCACGCGGTTCGAACGTGAAGCGCGCGCGATCTCGGCGCTCGAGCATCCCAACATCTGCGTGTTGCACGACGTCGGACGCGCAGGGGAGGTCGAGTACCTCGTGATGCAGTATCTCGACGGGGAAACGCTCGCCGCACGGCTCGCGCGCGGTCCGCTGCCGCTGAACGAGGCGATGCTGTACGCGACGCACATCGCCTCCGCGCTCGACAAGGCGCATCGAGCCGGGATCCTGCATCGCGATCTCAAACCCGGCAACGTGATGCTCGCGCGATCCGGCGGCCGTGACATCTCGGCGAAACTGCTCGACTTCGGCCTGGCCAAACTGTCGCCCGTCGCCGCGGTTACGCAGGGGCAGACGCAGCAGCCGACCCTCACATCCGCGCTCACCGGGGAAGGATCGATCCTCGGCACGCTCCTCTATATGTCGCCCGAACAACTCGAGGGACGCGAGGTCGATTCGCGAAGCGACATCTTTTCGTTCGGCGCCGTCCTCTACGAGATGGTCACGGGCTCCCGCGCCTTCGACGGACCCAGCCAGGCGAGCATCATCGGCGCCATTCTCGAGCGCGATCCGCCGCCCATCGTCGCACGTGCGCCGCTGGCGACGCCGGCTCTCGACCGTGTCGTCCGCAAATGTCTCGCGAAGGATCCGGATCGCCGCTGGCAGAGCGCCGCGGATCTCTGCGACGAGCTGTCGTGGATCGCGCAGTCGTCCGGTGTTCAGCAGCAGCTCGTGCCGATCGCCGGGCGAAAGCGGAGTCCTGTTCGTCCGCTGACCCTCGCCGCAGGAGTGCTCATCGCAGCGCTCGCGGGAACGACCGCATGGGCAGTGCTGACGCGCTCCAGCACCGAGTCCGCAGCCCTTACGCGGATCCTCGGGATCCCACTGCCCGACGACGTCCGGGGGACGCCTGGCGGAATCACGGTCTCCCCCGATGGCAGGACGATCGTCTACGCCGCCTCGGCAGCCGGCGGAGCCGTTAGCCACCGTCCGTCGGCGGCGACCAGCTCCGGGCGCCTCTACATGCGCCGGTTCGACGCCTCCGAATCGACCGTACTGCCCGGTACCGAGCACGCACGCGCCCCGTTCTTCTCCCCCGACGGGCTGTCGATCGGGTTCTTCACTGAGTCGGCCCTCGTGCGACTCTCCCTGCTCGGCGGCGCGCCGGTGACCATCGTCAGCGTACCGCCGGTGACACGAGGGGGCGTCTGGCTGTCGGACGACACGATCGTCTTCGCGGCGACCCAGAGCAGTGGCCTCGTCCGCATACCGGTAGCAGGAGCCAACCCACCAGGAAGCTCGGGTTATCCCCCCTTGACCTCGCCCGATATTGCTGCGGGGGAAAAGGCGCACATGTGGCCGTCGCTGCTTCCCGGCGGGGGGGACATCCTCTACACGATCCGGCGCGGTACGGCGTCGAACGTGGACGACGCGGATATTGGCGTCGTAAATGTCGCGACCGCCAAGAGCCGCCTGGTTCTGAAGGGCGCTGCATATGCGCGCTACGCACCGAGTGGCCATCTCCTGTTCGTCCGCGCCAAAACGCTGATGGCTGTTCCATTCGACATCGAAAAGAAGGAGGTGAGCGGCACGCCGTTCCCTGTCGTCGAAGGTCTGGCATCGGATGCGTGGGTCGGTGGAGCGCACTACACCGTCGCCCCTGATGGCACTCTGCTCCTGATGCGGGGCTCGTTCGGGCAGACGCGCTCCTCGTCGGTCTGGGTTGACCGTTCCGGCAAGCCCGTGCCGGGGACGACCTTTGGAGAAAACGAGCTCGGAAAACCGCGCATCTCTCCCGACGGGAAGCGAGCGGTGTTCGACGGTACGTCCGCGGAGGGGGACGGGGAAATCTATATGGCCGACCTCGTCCGCGGAACCACCGTCCGATTCAGCGCGGATCCTCAGGAGGATTTCGATCCAATCTGGTCGGCCGACGGGAAGAAGGTGATATGGACCGCCCTGCCGCCGGCGAGTCTGCCCTTCCTGGTGTGGCGAAACGCGGATGGAACGGGCGCCACCGAGCCGGTGATACGGAACGGCCAGGTGCAGTTTGCCGGGTCGGTCTCTGCCGACGGGGTGCTGGCGTACTCACACGCCACCGGCGGCAAAGCCTGCGACATCTGGACGGTCCCGCTCACCGGGGACCGGAAAGCGCAGCCGTTCATCCAGGGGCCGGCTTACGAGTATGGTCCCGAATTCTCGCCGGACGGGAAGTGGATCGCCTATGTATCGAATGAAGGCAGCGATGCGGACGTGTACGTCGTGCCGTACCCCGGTCCCGGGGGAAAGCGGCGGGTCACGACCGGCGGGGCGGTCGCGCCCGCCTGGAGCCGCGACGGGAGGGAACTCTTTTACCAGACGTCCGCCGGATTGATGTCTGTGCCGGTCTCCAGTGCGGAGGACATGCGTTTCGGGGAACCCCGGTTGCTTTTCAGCGGCGCGTACGTGAATAACAGCAGGGAGGACGGCCCTCGGGAATACGACGTGGCACCCGGGAGCAATCGTTTCCTGATGATCAAGGTAGAGCAGCTCCCCGGCGCGCGGCCTCCCTCCCTCGAAGTCATGCTGAACTGGTGGACCAAGGGGGTGGGATCCAGGTGAACCTTGCCAACCCTGAACCGATTTCGCCCGTCATACGTATTCGAAAACTATGACCATCCTCAAGAAGCTCTTTGCCCCCAAGGTGCCGCCCCAGCGGGTCCGCGTGTGTATCGAATGCGGGATGCCGGTTGCCGAGCACAAGGACTGGTGCAGCATCTACCGGACGCAGCAGGAGATGGACGCGAGGAAGCAGGCGTAAAAGGGGACAGCCACCTTTTTGCGCTTACGGACGACGTAAAAAGGTGGCTGTCCCCGTTTCTGTATAATCCGCGGCATCTCTTAGATGCCGGTCCATCCCGGGACCCGACTGGGTCCCTACGAGATCGTCAACCCCCTCGGTGCCGGCGGCATGGGGGAGGTGTACCGCGCCCATGACTCAAAGCTGGGCCGCGATGTCGCGCTCAAGGTCCTTCCCCCCTCGCTGGCCAGTGATCAGACGGCGCTGGCGCGGTTCGAACGCGAAGCCAGGAGCGTCGCGCAGCTCTCGCATCCCAACATCCTCGGCATTTTCGACTTCGGCCACGAGGGACCGACGGCGTACGCCGTCATGGAGCTCCTCGAAGGCGAGACCCTTCGGGCGCATATCAGCGACGCACCGCTGCCGCCGCGTAAGGCCATCGAGTACTCGGTGCAGATCGCGCACGGTCTGGCGGCCGCGCACGACAAAGGGATCGTGCACCGCGACCTGAAGCCCGAGAACATCTTCATCACGCGCGACGATCGCGTCAAGATTCTCGACTTCGGTCTCGCCAAGCCGATGGAGTTCGGCACCTCCGCGGTGACGATGGCCAATACGGTCGGCACCGCGTCGGGCACGATCATGGGGACTGTCGGTTACATGTCCCCCGAGCAGGTCCGCGGCCACGCCACCGATCACCGGTCGGACATCTTCGCCTTCGGCGTCGTCCTCTACGAAATGGTGACCGGCAGGCGCGCGTTCGCAGGCGATACGCCGGCCGATACGATCGGTGCGATTCTCAACGCCGATGTGCCTGAAATCGCCAGTGGCGCGAACACGGCTCTGCCGGCGCTGGACCGCATCATCAGGCGATGTCTTGAAAAGAAACCAGAACTGAGATTCCAGTCGGCGCATGACCTCGCGTTCGCGCTGGAAACGGTCGCCGGTGCGTCGACGCGCTCAGGCGTGGTTGTGGCGGAACCCGGGCGCGCTACGCCGGCGCGACGCGGGGCACTTCGATTCGTGCCTGTGGTGCTCCTCACGGCGGCCGTCGCAGGTGTAGCCGGCTGGTTACTGGCCAAGCGCACTGCCACGCGAGAACCTGTCTGGCAACAGTTCACCCCGGTGACCGACGCCGCAGGGGAAGAAACCACGCCTGCGCTTTCCCCTGACGGCAACACGGTTCTCTATGCCACGTTCCTGAACGGAGCCTCGGACATCTTTTCGCAGAGAGTGGGTGGAAGAAATGCCGTGCCGATCGCGGCCGACCCGAACATCAACGAGGCCGCGCCCTCGTTCTCCCCTGACGGCAAGAGCATTGCGTTTCACGAATCGGACGAGAACGGCGGGCTCTTCATTGCCGGCGCGACGGGGGAATCGATTCGCCGGCTGACGGCATTCGGCTTCCACCCGGCGTGGTCGCCTGACGGAAAGCAGCTCGTGTTCGGCACCGAGGAGATTCAGAAGCCCGCGTCCCGCTTGTCAGTCAGTTCGTTGTGGATCGCGGACGTCGCCGGCGGGGAGCCCCGGAAGATTCACGACGGTGACGCCGCACAGCCGTCGTGGTCGCCCTCCGGCCGGAGGATCGCTTTCTGGAGCAATACCGGCGGCCAGCGCGACATCTACACCATTCCCGCCGCCGGCGGCCAGCGCGTAGCGGTCGTCGAGGATGCGCCCCTGGACTGGTGCCCCGTGTGGACGCCGGACGGACGTTATCTGTATTTCGCCAGCAACCGTGGCGGCGCGATGAATCTGTGGCGGATCTCCATCGATGAGTCCAGCGGAAATGTACGGGGAGCGCCCGAGCCGGTGACCACAGGGGTTCAAGCGGCCTCCGAGCTCCCGAGTCTCTCGAAGGACGGAAGCCGGCTCGCGTTCCGTTCGTCGGTCAGTGCGACCAACCCGGTCTCGATCCCCTTCGATCCCATCACGCGGCGCGCGGGCACGCCGGTGGTGCTCAGCCAGGCGAACAGTACCCGTGCGCCCGCAGCCGTTTCACCGGATGGTCAGTGGATCGCTTACGCGAATATCGGCGAGTTCCAGGAGGACCTCTTCATCGGCCGCCGCGACGGCGGCGCCATCCGACGCATCACCGACGACGCCGCGCGGGACCGACTGCCGACGTGGTCGCCTGACGGGAAGTCGCTGCTGTTCTATTCGAATCGCGGCGGGGAGTTCGAGATCTGGTCGATCGGCGTCGACGGCGGATCGTTGCGGAAGGTCGCCAGCCGTCCAGGAGACGGTCTCATTTATCCGATATTGTCGCCGAGTGGCGATCGTCTGGTCGCCACGACGACCCGTGGCCGAGCGCTCATCGGCAAGGCGTCAGGACCGGCCCAACTGCAGCCGCTCGACGGGGCGGGCGAGGACAATCGCAACCTCCTGGTCACCGATTGGTCGCGTGACGGGCGCCGGCTCACGGGACCCGTTCGAAATTCCGGGGGGGTGCCCGTGGGCATCGCCGTGTACGACCTCGAGACTCGCGTGCGACGCGTGTTGAACGGGGATGTCTCGGGAATGGCGCGGTGGCTGACGGACAGCCGGCATGTCATGTATTTCGATCTCGGGCGGCAACAGCTCGTCCTGGTTGACGCCGATACCGGACGCCGTGAGGTGATTGACGTGCGGCTGCCGATGCCGCCGAGCTTCGAGGGTCTCATCATCGCACCCGATGGCCGCGCGATCCTGTACGGCGGCGTGCGCGCGGAAGCGGACATCTGGATCGTCGAGAAACGATGACCCTCGCGCCGGGCACGCGAATCGGCGCGTACGAGGTGGTGTCGCAGTTGGGCG
>JACDCA010000089.1 GCA_013694635.1 Acidobacteriota bacterium
ACGGAGCCCTGAAGCGCGCGATATCGCTTCGTCGCTGACGGATCTCCTCGCCGAGTGCCCGCGTGCCCTGCCGGACGTTACCGCTGCGGACGTCGTGGGCTCGCCGTACGCCACCCACCGTTACGAAGTCTACAGCGGTTGGACAGACACGGTGCAGCTGGACTAACCGCACCCGGGATACGCGGCGCGCACTGTGCGAGCTGCTCGCAGGGATTGCGGACCAATGTGACGGCGTCCACTGCGACATGGCCATGCTGGTGATCCGCGCCGTGTTCGTGGGGACGTCGGATGGAGAGCTTGATCCGCCCGGCGCGGACTTCTGGAGCGAGGCGATCGGAGCCGTCAAGGCAAAGCATCCGGCGTTCGTGTTCGTCGGCGAGGTCTCCTGGGATCTCGAGTACCGGCTTCAGCAGCTCGGGTTCGACTACACCTACGACAAGAGGCAAGCTGGGCGAGGTGGGTGCGAGTTCGCATCGACGGCGCGGCACGCGTTGTGATGGCTGTCGAACGTAGTCGTGGCCTCTCCCACCCGCCCCGCCTCACACGAGCAGGAGGAAGCCGTTTGCCTGCAGGCATTTCCACTGGAGTGCCAATCGAGCAACAACCCGACACCCCTGGACAGGATAGCCCGCGCGAAGGCGACAGAAGTCGCGCTCCTCGCGTTTTTTCCTGAACAACACGACGGACATAGAGAGGCCACCGATTCGGCGAAGGTGCCTTTTCCGTGCGAGATCGCTGACGCCCCACCGATCTCCCCGGCGCGGCACGGAGCGGTCAGCGGACACGAGTTCCCCGTGCGTCGATTGGTGCTGGCGGTGCTTGTCTGCTCCGTTGCCGTCGCTGCAGTGGGGACGTTATCCCGTGCACGACTTCCCGCGAAATCAGTGGCCGCCGCAGCGGCGCCGGTCGCAGCCGAAGCAGGAGCGGCAACCGATGCGCCAGACAACCCCGTCGCAGCGCGAAGCGCGCACGTGGTAGCACAGTCGCCACCCCTGCCGCGGGTGGCGATGGCGCCACGCGCGCCCAGAACAGCTGGAACGGTCCGGCGCGCGGCGGTAGGACCCACGCGAGCGGCCTCAAATGTGCCGCTCCGACAGCCGTCAGAAGCGCCGAGCTCGACACCGGCGTCAGGCTTCAGGGGGTCGCTTGCAGTGAGCTCTTCGCCTGAAGGCGCGGAGGTGTACGTCAATGGCATACCGGTCGGGGTAACGCCAGTTCTGCTGCGCGATCTTGCTGCGGGATCTCGGGCCGTGCGTCTGGAGCTCACCGGTCACGAGCGCTGGTCTTCCGCAGTGCGGATTATTGCGAGCGAAGAAACGCGAGTGGCCGTGACGTTGCGCCCGTTGTCGGCCCGGTAATGATTCAGACGTCATAGTTCAGCGTTCTTTTTGCGCCCGTAGCTCAGGTGCATAGAGCATCCGTGGCCTTCTAAGCCGAGGGTCGCAGGTTCGAGTCCTGCCGGGCGCGCCACTTCCCCATCATGCGGTTCCTCGAGCCGATTGCGACATTGACAGAAACATCCTCCCATAGAGGCGCGCCCGAAGCTGCCGGGCGAAGCCGGATCCGTCCCGTCGTCCTCGTGCTGAAACCACGCGAACTCTCGCCCTCCTTTGCCAAGTGCTCGCAATGTTGAGCTTGTCGTGTGCGCGGCGTCAGTCGTTTCGGCGCGGCGCGCCACGCTCATCGATCTGGCGTCGACGATGAGAGACGAGTAGGCGATGGCGGTCCCTGCTCGAAGGACTAATCCGAAATCGGCAGGACGTCGGAGACGATGGGTCGCGTACGCGTTGACTCAGCGCGGCATCTGGAACCGTTCCGCACATCGCGCGCACTGGAACTGCTGACGGCCTTCCTGGTCGTTCAGCATCACCGAGTCGTGGCTTCCGCACACGGGACATTGCCGCGTCAGTGAAGGGTCCAACGTGTGCCCGTTCGGGCAGCGGTAAGCGGCGTTCGTCGTCTCTCCGGACTTCCATGCATTCTGGGTCCAGAGCATGTCGGCGCCGCATTCCGGGCACGGCGATGAGCGCAGCAGTGTGTTCTCCATGATCATCCTCCGGGCGTAATCGGCACGAGCAGCGGAGAGTAGTCAGCTTAACCGACGTTTCGGAGGACGGGTTTTGCCTCACAAGACCGTGTCGGAGCGGGCTGCGACTCATTCCAGTGATCCGGCGTGGCCCGCGGCGTGACGAACGGTTCGAGGGCTACCAGCGCCACGACGAGTAGCCCACCGGCCACCTGAGCCTGTTTCCCTCCCTTTTTCGCATGGCGGGCAGGGAGCTTTTCTTACGGGAGGAGATATGTCGGACGTGCGATATTCCGATAGCTCAGTCGTCGTCGAGGCGGTGTCCGTCGCGCTCGCCCACGAGCCAGACTGGCGGACACGGCTCGCGTGCAGACTGTGGGGACACCACGTCGACAACCGGTCCTTTCGGCAAAGGGCAGGTGCGCAGCGGTCCTGCCGATGCGGGGCGCTGTACTTGACTACCGACGGCTCACACACTCGTGTGCGCCACACGCTCTCATGCTTTCTCGGACACCACACCTACATCCGCATGGCCGACCGCGACGGGCACCACGAGTACGCGTGCCTGCAATGCGGGCACCCGCTAATGTTCGTTGCGCACGGCGACCCGTATGCGGCGGCGGGGGAATTCAAGAAGAAGGTTCGCTACCTGTGCGGTCTGTTCGGGCACCGCGTGCATCGCGTGACTTCGCGCGCTGGATTCGTCGAGTATGCCTGCCCCTGCGGCCATTCGTTCCTGAAGGAGGAGGGGCCAATACAGGTGATCCGACATCCGTTGATCTGCGTCGCGGCCGGTCATTTTGTCCGCTACCTGTGCTCCCGAGCCAAACATTCCGAGTACGTCTGCCGGAACTGCGGCCATCCGTTCTGCTTTGCCGATTCGGAGAACCGCTGAAAACGCAAGGCATTGAACCCAAGCGCGGCCCCGAAGCACGCGACGCGACGCCTTTGAACAACAGACTGCCCAGGCCCAGGCCACTCGCGACGAGCACCAGCCCGTAAATTGCAGCCGCGCGCACCGAAACGGCGCCGGAGGCCACAGGACGCCGCCCCTTGCGCGGATGCCGCGCATCAGAGGCGCGATCAGCGATGTCATTGAGCGTGTAGATGCCGCCATACAACAGGACGTTGAAGCAGCAGTAGAGCAGCACCAGGCGGATGCCAAGCTGCCGCTCAATAGGTGGCGCAAACAGCAGCGCGCCGCAGAGGACGCTGACAAACGTGACGTGGTAACGGAACTTGATGAGCCGCAGCCAACGGCCACGATACAGAATGCGAAAATCTCTAGCCGGTGAGCTCATCGAGCGATGATGCTTCTTGCCGCGCGAAGCGCGGGATCGCCACGTAGCGAGCGTTTTTCCGAGGTCGGTCAGCGGCGCGGCGCTCCTCGCTGTGGCATCGTTCCCCGGCAATGACGTCCTCCCGTGACACGGGCGGACGTCGCACACGTCGTCGCGTCGACAGCCAGCTCTCCGGCGCCTTCATCGTCGATCCCGAGCGGGTCGAAGAACGTCTCGACGACCGCGTTTTTGTCATCAGCGAGTGGGTTGACCGGAGTGTCCTCCCCGCGAAGTTCTCCGCCACGATCAACGGCGCATC
>JACDCA010000679.1 GCA_013694635.1 Acidobacteriota bacterium
AAATCCCCGTGCTTTTCCACAAATCCAAGTACGCCGATCGGCTGCCGATCGGGAAGCCGGAGGTGCTCAAGACATTCACGCGGGAACAGCTGCGCGCGTTCTATGTGCGCTGGTACCGTCCCGACCGCATGGCACTCGTGATCGTCGGCGACATCGATCCGGCGCAGACGGAGTCGCAGGTGAAATCGATGTTCGGTTCGATCCGGAAGCCGGCGGCGGCGGCGCCGGAGCGCGCGTATCCGATCCCGCTGCCGTTGGAGATGCTGGTCAAGGTCGCGACGGACTCGGAAGCCAGCCAGTCATCCATCTCGGTCGTGCGCAAGCGGACGAGCGGGAAGGACGAGCGCGTTGCGGACTACCGCCGCAACCTGACCGAACAGCTCGTCGAGCAGATGTTGAACGAACGGTTCGACGAATTATCACGGAAGAAAGAGGCGCAGTTTCTCGGGGCGAGCGCCTACGACAGCCCGCTCGGTCCTGGCGTCTCGCTTTTCACCCTGGGCGCCACCGTCGAAGAGGGGAAGCTCGCGCAGGGGTTGGCCGCGCTCGAGATCGAGTCGAACCGGGTGGCGCAGCACGGATTTGGCGCATCGGAGATGGATCGCGCCAAGAAGTGGTTGCTGGCGTCGTATGAGCGGGCGTACAACGAGCGTGACAAGAGCGAAAGCGGAGGATTCGCGTCCGAGTACGTCAGCCATTTTCTGAATCGCGAGCCCGCGCCCGGCATCGAATACGAGTATCGCCTGGTGCAGGCACTGGTGCCGTCGATTACCGCTGCGGAGGTCGCCGACGCGGCGCGGACGCTGTTCGACGACAAGAGCCGGGCAATCCTCGCCGTTTCGCCGCAGAAGGCGGGGCTTGCGGTGCCGACCGATGCCGAGCTGCGCGATGCGCTGACGCGCGCCGAAGCGGTCGCCGTCCTTGCGTGGAAGGACGCCGGGAGCGGCAAAGCCCTGATGGACACCGTCCCGGATCCCGGCGCCATCCAGGATCGCCGCGAGATCAAGCCACTGGGCGTCACCGTCGTCCGGTTCGCAAACGGCGTTGAGGCCTGGCTCAAACCGACGGATTTCAAGAACGACCAGGTGCTCTTCAGCCTGATCGCGCAAGGGGGAGCGTCGCTGGCGCCGCCTGACCGTTACCTCGACGCCCTGCTGGCTCCCGCGCTGGTGCAGCTGTCGGGCGTCGGCGGCCACACCGCAGTCGACCTGCAGAAGCTTCTCGCCGGAAAGATCGCGGGCGCGCGCGCGTCGATAAGTCTCTCCACCCACGGTATCGGCGGATCGGCGAATCCCGCGAACCTGGAGACGGGGCTGCAGCTCCTGTATCTCAGCTTCAGCGCTCCCGGCAATGACGAGGAGGCGTTCGGCATCATCCGCAAGCAGCTCGACGCCACCTACGCGAACCGCGACAGCAACCCGGCGCTGCTCTACGGCGAAAGGGTCGCGCAGGTGAACAGCGGCAACCATTACACCGCTCAGCCGATTACGCTCGAGCGGCTCGCCAAGCTCGATCGCAGTGCGATGGCGTCGTTCTATCGGGAGCGTTTTTCGAACGCCGCGGACTTCACATTCCTGATGGTGGGTGCGTTCAGGATCGATGAGACCCTCCCGCTGGTGGCGAAGTATGTGGGCTCGCTGCCGTCCAAAGGGGAGCCTTCCAGCAAGCCGAGGGATCTGGGCTACAAGTTTCCCGCGGCGATCGATAAAGCGACCGTCGAAAAGGGGCGCGAGCCCAAGGTGTCGACGCAGATTTCATTTTTTGCCGATCCGCCGCAGGATCCCAGCGAGCTGACCCGCCTCTCGTCGGCAAACGACGTCCTCGACATCGCGCTGCGCGACATCCTGCGTGAGGAACTTGGTGAGACCTACACCGTCTCGGTCGACCTCCAGCAGGAGCTCCATCAGCGCGGCGGCGGGCACGTCGCCATCCAGTTCACCGCGGCGCCGCAGAACCTGCAGAAGATGACCGAGCGCGTACTTCAGGAAATCCAGCGGATGCAGAAGGACGGGCCGTCCGAGGACCTCACGAACCGGGCGAAGGAGACTGCGCGGCGCCAGCACCAGACGGGGATGAAGGAGAACGGCTACTGGCTCAGCCGTCTTCAGAGCGCCAAACTGCTCGGCCTCGATCCCGTGACGCACTTTCTCGAGCGCGAAAAGCGTATCGCCTCGGTCACGCCGGCGAACATTCGCGAGATGTTCGTCAAGTACTACCCCATGAACCGCTACACCATTGTGACGTTGCTGCCGGAACCCAAGTAGGAATGCGGGATGCTGGATGCGGGATGCGCATCGGGATTGATCTTGGCGGCACGAAGATCGAGGGGCTGGCGCTGGCCGACGATGGACGGGAGCTGGCGCGGCTGCGCGTGGCCACCCCGCGCGAGGACTACGCGAAGACGATCGACGCGATTGTGTCAACCGTCCACGTCCTGGAGCGTGAGGCCGGGCAGCAGGGACGGATCGGCGTAGGAATCCCTGGAACCCTGTCCCGGCAGACAGGGCTCGTCAAGAATGCCAATTCCACATGGCTGAACGGGCGCCCCTTTTCGAGTGTCGCTTTATCGATCGCCGCGGGAAACTTGTAGCCCTGTTCCCTCTGCTTGCTGGAAGGCTGCCCTTTGGACGGCTGCGAGCGCTCATTC
>JACDCA010000514.1 GCA_013694635.1 Acidobacteriota bacterium
CCCTTCATCACGGGGCTGATGAATTCGACATCACCGCTGAGGGAATGCGCTTCGATCCGATCGCAGGCGACGTCCTGCATGACGACCTTGCCGCTGATCGTGCTGAGCTCCATCCGGGCCGCCTTGACGCGATGGACGAGGATGTCACCGCTGACTGACGCGGCTTCGAGCGGGGTATCCGACTCGGTGTCGGAAATGCTGACCGTTCCCGAGGTCGTCTTTGCCGCTGTCACGCGCCTGCCCCTTACGATCTGGACGTCCCCGCTGGTCGTGACCAGCGACAGCTCGCCGGTGATGTCGGCCGCGCGAACGTTGCCGGAGATCGAGCGCGCCGACACGCGCGTACCCGCCGGGGCGGTGATCGTGTAATGGACCTGGACGTTGACGTTGCGCCGGTGGTTGATGACGTGATGATCGGCCGGGTACATCGTCCGGACTTCCGCGCGATTCGGACGCTCGTTGATCTCGACCTTGACGAGCGGCAGCAGCGCCTTCGCTTCTTCAACCGAGCGGGCGCGTGCCACCTTGACCACTTCGATCGTCGCGTCACCGCCGCCGCCGCGCTTGATTTCGATGTTCCCGGTGATGTTCGTGATCTCCAGCTCGCCGTTGTCGCCGATCCTGACCGTCTTCTTGAACGTTTCGCTCTGCTCTTCGCGGCCGCCGCGGTCCTGGACGATGACCCTGGGCGGCCGTTCGCGTTGCTGGTCGACGGTCACCCGCGTGACCGCGCGCACTCGGGCATCGTCCTGCCCCTGCGCTGCGGCCAGCGGTGCCGCGCCGAGCGCGAGTGCGGCGATGACGATCGTGGCTGTCTGTCTCATCTTGTTCTCGTTACGGCCAGAGGCCTTTTTCATTACGACTTGTTCGCGTCTATGATCTGCGCCGCGCCTGCCGAATTGCCTTTCCGCATTTCGTTCATCAGCGCGACGGTGTCCTGCAGCAGTAAAACTTTCCGGCGGAGCGCTTCGAAGAGGCTGTCGCGCGCCGGCGCGCTCTGCGGCTCGGTCTTCAGCGCCGCGCGGCTCTCGGCGATTGCGCGGTCGATGATCACCAGGTTCTTCTGCAGCGTCGCCGCCGTGCCCGGATCGATCGCGGTCTGATCCGCTTTCGCCACCGCTTCCAGCTTTGCGATACCCGCCTGCATGTGCTGCTCTGCCTTTGCGAATTCGTCCGCAACACTTTGGACGGGATCGCTCCCGGCCGCGTTGCCGCCCGCGGACGCGGAAGGTGCGGCGGTCCCGGCCGGCCCCGACGTCGAGGAGGTGCCCGCGTCCGTATTCCGCATCGGGTAGAGCAGCCACAGCGAGCCCCCCACCGTCAGCACGAGGGCCGCCGCGAGGGCGAGGAGCGCCATCCGTCTCTTGCGAGGCGCTGCGCTGTCGACGACGCGCCCTTCCTGTCGCAGACGGCCGGCGACCTGCAGCCACACGCGTTCAGGTGGGGCGGGCTGGTCGAGCGACGCGGCCGCGTCGCGGATCCTGCGCAGATCGGCGGCCAGCGCGCGGCATGCGTCGCAGTGGTCCAGATGTGTCAGGAGCTCCGCGCGTCGCACGGGCCCGAGGGTCCCGTCCGCCAGCTCCTGAATCGCTTCCGCGTACTGGTTGCAATACATAACGTTCTTTATCGGCGGGGCCCCCTGCACCCCGCCTGGCGGCCTTCGCTCGCTCTCGCTCCGCTCCGGCCGCTCGGCTGATTTCTATCCACCACTCAGTAGCGCGCGCAACCGCAGGCGCGCCTTGTGCACCTGCGACTTCGACGTTCCTTCCGCGATGCCGAGCGCTTCGGCGACCTCGCGGTGTTCAAGCCCCTGGATATCATGGAGCACGAAAGCGGCCCGCGCACCATCGGGCAGCTTCGCCACCGCCCGCTCCAGGTCCATCTTCGCGACCGTTCGTTCGGCGAGCCCGCGGCTCCCGACGTCCGAGAGCGACGGCTCGTCCTCGATCGTGTCCGTCACCTGGTTCGTGCGGGCCGCCCGGCTGCGGAGGTGATCCAGGCACTGGTTGGTCGCGAGGCGGTACAACCACGTGCTCAGGGCCGACTCCCCCCGAAAGCCGTCCAGCTTCCGGTGCGCCGACAGGAAGATCTCCTGGAGCAGGTCCTCCGCGTCGGTGGCATTGCCGAGCATGCGGCAGGCCAGGCTGTATAACTTCCCGGAATGTAACCGGTAGATCTCCTCGAAAGCGGCGAGATCTCCGGCCCGGCAACGCTCGACCAGCGCCCTGTCCTCCGCGCGTCCCGGCGATTGAAGGGTCGCCGAAGGGTGCACTGTTACCTTAGACGTCGCCATGACGGGTCCGCGTTGCTCGCACCCAGCGGCGGGTCTTGAAGTCACGAATGGCGTTGCCGATGACTACAACCCCTTCGGCCCGCAGCAGGCCACGTTTCAGCTCGAGATTGCCCCCGTACCCTCCCAGGCGACCCCCGGCTGCGACCACCCTGTGACACGGAACATCATGAGACCTGCAGTCGCGCATGATGTTACCGACGGCGCGGGACGCCCGCGCGTTCCCTGCGGTGGCCGCCACGTCGCCATAGGTCGCCACCCGGCCGGCGGGGATCCGCCGCACGACGGACAGGACCCGGCTGCGAAACACGTCAGAACGCGATCCGGATTCCGGCACCGGCCTGGACGCCGCCCGCGTCGGTCGAGACGCGATGGGTGCCATCGACGTTGAAATCGACGCTCCCGCGGGCGAACCGCACCATGGCGGCCGCGCGGAGACGCCGCGTAAAGAGCCGGCCGACATCGGCCCCGACATTGAATCCGGGCGCCGACTCCTTGCCGCGGGCTGTGGTCGCGCTCCTGAACGTCGCGGTGTCGTACGGGAATTGCTCGTCGAGCAGGATGCCGGTCACGACTTCCTGCGACACGGTGAAGTAGCTCGGTCCGCCACCGAGGCGCAGACGCCAGCGTCCGATGTCACGGGCGTAGTAGAGCTGCAGGTGCGCGGCCGTCTCGGTGCGCAAAATCCTTGAGTTCATGGATGTCTTCGCACGTCGCACGTCGTTTACTTGTCCGCCGTCAACGTGACGAGCGGTCTACCGTCGGGGGCCGCGAACGGCACTCCAACTAATGCGCCGAGGGTGGGGGCGATGTCGGCTGGGGTGGCAGCCCCGCCACGTACGCCAGCCGCGACACCAGGACCGTAGAAAATCACCGGGACCTGCTGGTCGTGCGTATAGAGCGTCCCGTGTGTGGCGGCCGAGGTTGTCGACAGCATCCAGCCGGGTCTGGGAACCACGATGATGTCGCCGCTGCGTTCTGGATGGTAGCTGAGGGCCGCGGCGCGGCGAACCGGGTCGGACGCCTGTCTTGCCTCGGGGGCCGCGATCTCCGACGCATAGAAAGCGTGCGCTAGGGCGGGAAGCTTCTTCAGCGCTGCAAGAACGGCAGCAGCCGCGTTCGGATTCGCCTCGAGTTTCCGCAGGACTCCCGGGGCGACATAGAGGTCGGTATACGCGGAATGCACCGCGTATTTTCCTTCGCCAAAAAACGGCGCGAGCGCGCCGTTGATCGCCGCCAGCGACTCGGTGCCACCCTGACGTCCGGCGCCCGCATACTGTTCCGTCAGCGACCCGACGCCATGATCGGCGCTCAACGCAACAACATAGCGGCCGCGGCCAACGGTCTTGTCGAGATGGTCCAGGAGCGCGCCAATGGTCCGATCCAGCCGCAGTACGACGTCCTGCACTTCATGGCTCGCAGGGCCGAACTGGTGCCCGACCAGATCGAGCGTGGAAAAACTGACGGCAAGAAAGTCCACGCCCTTCCCGCGTCCGAGGCCGAACGAGTTCACCGCGGCCCCGGCCAGCTTGCCCAGATACTCGTCCGCGAACGGAGACCGCTGCCATTGCGCCGTGAACGGGGGAACGGTCGTGGCCAGCACGTGGGGGAACGTTTGCGTCCATCCCTGTGGAAACCGTTCGCCTGTGCCATCGTCCACGCCCTCGTAATGCGAGGGTGAGAGCAAGCGTTCCCATGTGCGTCCTGCGTCCGCCTTCACGGGGTTCGCGGCGAAGTAACGGTCGAGCCACGGCAGCTTCGTCGGCGCATAGGCTGTCGACGTCGTCCAGCCCGTTAGCTCGTCGAACCACGCGATAGCCGTAGCGCTTCGCCCGACGAGTGGGATCGACGATCGGGATTTCAGCGACAGCGCGACAGTGCGTCCGCCGGTCTCCCGGCGCAGTGCCTCGGCGAGCGTCGGCACGAGCAAGGATCGGGCGCTGTCGCCGCCCGCAGCCTTGCCTGAGTAACCGATATTCCGCACCGTGCCGTCGGATGTGCAGGGCCGCGACCGCCCGGTTTCACGATCCCACCACGCGTTGAGCACCATCCCGTGCCGGTACGGCAGCGAACCCGTGCCGATTGTCGAGTGCCCCGCGCACGTGACGGTGTTGAGATACGGGTATGCCGCGTCGCGGAACCAGGTGCCTTCGGTCGCAAGCCTGCGCAATCCACCGGTGAAATGCGGCAACCCTCGCTCGATGTAGTCCGTGCGCATCTGGTCAACGACGATCACCACGACCAGCGAGGGGCGTGTCGAAGGCTGCGTCTGGGGGGGCGCACTCGCGCACCCTGCCGCGGCGGTCAGGACGAGACAAGGAATCCATCGCCTCACGGTCGCCTCAGAAGCGGGAAGTAGCACAGCGCCCCGATATAGACATCGAAAACCGCACAACCTATCGAATACCACGTCGGCGCAATTCCTTCCGGCAGCAGGCCGGGACGATGGGCGACGTCGAGCACCGCGTGGGCGGCGAACCCGAGCGAGAGGATGGTGAGCGCCTGGCGCGGATCGCGGAGCATCGCCACGGCCGCAACGACAAAGAAACCGGTGGCCAGGGCGACGTCCAGGCCGATGCCCAGCCGCGATTCATGGACGGCCGCGAGGCCGATATACGCCCCGCCGGACAGGGTCAGCAGGAGGGCGGCAAATTGTCCGAGACGCAGCTCCCCAACCAGCCGCTCTGGCGAAGACGTCGGGATCGACGCGGTCTTGAAGGCGTACCACGTGAAGCCGGCGGCAAGCGCGGCAGCCGCCACCGCGATGGTGCGCAAGCCTTCGGTCACTGCGAGAACCGCGTTCAAAGGCTGGCCAGCCCCCCCGGAAGCCGAATGTCGAGCAGCTCGAAGAATCGCTGCACAAGGTCTGGATCGAACTGCGGCTTGCGGCCACTCCGCAGGACGGCCAGGATGCGATCGGCCGGATATGCAGGCTGGTATGTCCGTTGAGAGCGCATGGCGTCGTAGACGTCCGCGATGCTGCACATCATCGTGCCCAGGTTCAGCCGTTCGCGGCGCGCGGCAGCCGGGTAGCCGCTGCCATCGAGTCGAAGGTGATGCTCGAAGGCGACCACGGGCGCCAGCGCCGGCATCCCAGGCGTGCGGCGCAGAATCGTCGCGCCATCCACCGTGTGACGCTGCATGATCTCGAACTCGGCCGGCGTCAGGCGTACCGGCTTATCGAGAATCTCCTTCGGCGTCAGGACTTTTCCGATGTCGTGCAGCAGCGCGCCAAGGCCCATGTCGCGCAGGAGCTGCCCATCGATGCCGAGCGCGCGCGCCTGATCCAACATCAGGATCGCGACGTTGACCATGTGCGTGAACGTGTAGTGCCCCGATTCCTCGGTCTCCGTGAGCGCAACGATCAGCCGACGATCACGGGTCACCGCGTCGGCCAGATCGTCAATGGCGCGCTCCGCTGCGTCGAGATCGATGGCGCCGTCTGCGGCGGCGGCGTCCCAGGCGGTTTCAGCGGCCCCGACTGCACTGAGGTACCGCTCGCGCATTTCCCCGCTGCTGTCTTTGATGCCGCCGGGCGGCTGCAGCGGGGGAACCTGTTCTGAGTCGTGCGCGCGACCGGCGTCGACGCGTCGTGGGCTGTGCTCGAGCGGCGCAGCCGCGGCCGGGCTCGCCGCCACTCCAAGGTCACGGCAGCGGAGCTCGAACTTCGCGGCAGTCTCCCTGTCGGCGGTGCGGAGATAATCGGAGACGATTGTCGCCACCTGACGCCGCCGGGCGTCGACCTCCTCGATGACGAGGAGGTCGAGCAGCAGCTGCTCGTCGAGCGCGCGCAGGGCGGAATCACTTACCGTCGCATGCCATTCAGCGATGCGTTCGGAGGGCAACGGTGTGAATCGGGACATTTTCGGTGGACGACCGACAGGCCCCGCCATCGCTGAGGCTCTGGCGGACAAGCGATGCAATTCTAATCTATAGTCAAACCGCCTTCGCCTCGCCCGACGTAGTTTCGGCGAGGCTTCGGCGAGGCAACCCCAATGCAAGCCATAGACCTCATTCGTCGCAAGCGCGACGGTGGTGCGCTCGATCGCGAGCAGATCGAATACTTCGTCCGGACCGTCACCGACGGGACGATGCCGGACTACCAGGCGTCGGCGCTGCTGATGGCAATCGTGCTCCGCGGCATGACCACGGAGGAGACGGCGTGGCTCACCGACGCGATGGTGCGATCCGGCGTCCGCGTGGAGTACCCCGACGTCACCGGCGTCCCGGTCGACAAGCACAGCACCGGTGGAGTCGGCGACAAGACGTCGCTCATCCTCGCCCCGCTCGCCGTGGCGTGTGGCGCCGTCGTGCCGATGATGTCGGGCCGTGGGCTCGGCCACACCGGCGGGACGCTCGACAAGCTCGAAGCCATTCCGGGATTCCGGACTGCGCTCTCGCTCGACGAGCTCCGCGCCGCGATCCGATCCATCGGCTGTGCCCTGATCGGACAGACGGCGGAAATCGCGCCAGCCGACAAGCGCCTGTACGCGCTGCGGGATGTCACCGGTACCGTCGAAAGCATTCCCTTGATCTCCGCGTCGATCATGAGCAAGAAAATCGCGGAAGGCATCGGCGGCCTCATCCTGGACGTCAAGACCGGTTCCGGGGCGTTCATGAAGACGATCGAGGACTCACGCGCGCTCGCGCGTTCGCTCGTGTCCATCGGCACTGCCGCCGGCATCCGCACCGAGGCGCTGATTACCCCGATGGACGCGCCCCTGGGGACGATGGTCGGCAATGCCGTGGAGGTACTCGAGTCGATCCACGTGCTCAGGGGGGACGGCCCCGAGGATACCCGGGACCTTTCGGTGGCGCTGGCCGCGAGAATGCTCGTCGCCGCCGGCATCAGCGCCAGCGCCGAAGCCGCGGAGCAATCCGTTCGCGCAGCGCTCGGATCGGGCGCGGCCCTCGAGGTCTTTCGCCGGATCATCGAGAACCAGGGGGGGGATCCGCGCGTGGTGGACGACGATCGTGCGCTGCCGATCGCCCCGCGCGAACATCCCGTCCCGGCCTGGCGCGACGGCTACGTGAATCTTCTCGCCGCGAGGATCGGCGATGCCGCCGTATCACTCGGCGCCGGACGCGCGCGGCTCGAGGACGTAATCGACCATTCGGTCGGGATCGAAATCATCGCGCGGCAGGCGACCGAGGTGCGGGCGGGGGACACCGTCCTTCTCGTCCGCTATCGCAGCGACGAGCAGCTCGCGCGGTCGGCGTTCCTTCTCGAGCAGGCGGTGGAGATCACCGAGACCCCGCCGCTCACTCGTCCCATCATTCTCGAAAGGATCATCAATGACTGAGGCCGCCCTGCACGCGCCTCCTCCCGCGCGCGCACCGTTCGAGACCCGGGACCTGATGGTTCTCGGTGCCGCGGCGGCCGTCGCCACGCTGGTGGCGCTCGTGGCGCAGTTTGCCGGCGCACCGCGCCTGCAGCCGCTGGTGGGATTGATCGTCATTCTCAGCGTCGCGTACGCGTTCTCGACCAACCGCCGCGCCATCGACCGCCGAACCGTCGCCTGGGGGTTGGTGCTGCAGGTCGTCTTCGCGCTGCTGGTGCTCAAGACCGCGACCGGGCAGCGGCTGTTCCAGACGCTCGGCGCCGCGATCAACCGCCTGCTCGACTTTGCCTTCGTCGGGTCCAGCTTCGTCTTCGGCGCGCTCGGCAGCAAGGAAGTGTGGCCGAGAATCATGACCAACGTGCTCGGGGAGGAGGGGGCCCGCTGGGGCTTTGTCTTCGCCTTCCAGGTGCTGCCGACGATCATCTTCATCGCCGCGCTTTTCGCCATCCTCTACTACTTCGGCATCATGCAGATCATCGTCCGGATCTTCGCCGTCGTGATGCGACGGTTCATGAAAGCGTCGGGCGCCGAGTCGCTCAACGTGGCCGCCAGTATTTTCATGGGCCAGACCGAGGCGCCGCTGACGATCCGGCCGTTCCTGCCCCGCATGACCGAGTCGGAACTGATGACGGTCATGACCGCCGGTATGGCACACATCTCGGGCGGGATCATGGCTGCCTACATCCTGTTCGGGATCGAGGCGCAGCATCTGCTGACGGCCGTCATCATGACCGCCCCCGGAACGTTGATGATGGCGAAGATCTTCGTGCCCGAAACCCAGGTGCCCGAGACGATGGGGACGGTGACGCTCAACGTGGAAAAAACCGACGTGAACGTCATCGATGCCGCGGGGCGCGGTACCAGCGAAGGCCTGATGCTGGCGCTCAACGTCGGCGCGATGCTGATCTCGTTTCTGGCGTTGATCGCGCTCGTCAATGCCATCCTCGGTCTCGCCGGGCTGAGCCTGCAGCAGATCTTCGGATGGGTGTTTGCGCCGGTGGCCTGGAGCATGGGCGTCCCGTGGCGGGATGCCACGACGGTCGGTAACCTGCTCGGCACGCGGATGACGCTCAATGAATTCGTCGCGTACTCGCAACTTGGTGCGCTCAAGCCGATGCTGGACCCCAAGTCGTTCACGATTGCGACGTTTGCGCTCTGTGGCTTCGCGAATTTCAGTTCGATCGGCATCCAGATCGGCGGCATCGGCGCGCTCGGGCCGACACGCCGCCACGATCTTGCACGGCTGGGTTTCCGGGCGATGCTCGCCGGAACGCTGGCAAATTTCGTGACCGCGACCATCGCGGGGTTCCTGCTGTGACGGGCGATTACTACGAGAAGGTCGAGCAGACTGCAGCGCTCCTCAGAGGACGAATTGATCGCGTCCCGGACGTCGCCATCGTCCTCGGATCGGGTCTCGGCGATTTCGCCGAGGGTCTGGAAGGAGCGGTCACGACGCCCTACGGAGACATCCCGAACTGGCCGGCCTCGGCGGTCATCGGGCACGCCGGCAAGCTGGTCGTGGGCTCCCTCGCCGGCAAGACCGTCCTCGCGCTGTCCGGTCGCGCGCATTTCTACGAAGGGCACGATCTTCGGACCGTTACCTTCGCGACGCGGGTCATGGGATTGCTTGGCGT
>JACDCA010000728.1 GCA_013694635.1 Acidobacteriota bacterium
GCGCTCGTCGACGGTCGCCGCATTCGAGCCGCGCCCGGTGGTCACCTGGCCAACAGCATGCAGTCGCGAGGTCCGGAGTAAGGCGTATAGAGAAGACGAGTCTGACGGCGGCTCTTCGGCAGATTGAAGTTTCATGAACCAAGAGGTCGCTAGGTATTTGCCGTAGATAGTCGGATTGAGAGCGATATAACCATCATTTATGAGACTGCGTGGTTTGTCGCTTTTAGCGGTCATGGAGCCTGATGTGCATTCCGACACATCGTTGTCCAAAGAGGGCTAAGCGTTGCACGGACACGACAGCCAAACGCTCGCCTCGCGCCAGCGCGCGATGCTCGAAGGTTCCGTTTGCCTGGTAGTGCCGCCGTAAGACGGGCCGCTGCTGATCAGGGACCGTTCGTGCCTTGGGCCACCCGAGCGGCCAACTGCGGCCACCCGGCGGCCCAAGGCAGTCATTACGTCGCGATGGTGGGCGATTCTGGTGGTCCGTGCACCATCCTTCGGCACGAAATCCCGGACTGACCCCGACTGTCAGGCCCCGAATACTCCAAGATGCGACGTAATACTCCAAGATGCGCCGTTGAACTTCCTGTCCTTGCAGACGACGTGCGCGTCGATCGGTATGGAACGGAATCACCGGAGTTCGTGGTCGCGGACAATTTCGCCGATATGTGGACCTCGGCGCTCGCGTTCTGCCAGAAGCGCTTTGAAGGCCAGCATGGCGTCTATCGCGACGTGCCCTCGGGTGGGATCGGCTGCTTCACGCCGGACAGCTTTCCCGTCATCGATCGCTTTCGCGACAACATGTACGTGATCGCCGACTCCAATCATGGCTACAAGATGATCGGCGTCGGTGAGCTCGTGGCCGACGAGCTGCTAGGCCAGAAGCGTGCGCTGCTCGAGCCGTTCCGGGTCTCGCGGTATGCGCAAGGCAGGCTGCACCCGACCTCGCACAGCCCGTTTCCGTGGAGCTGAAGCGGCTGACTGGAGGAAGCACCGCCCTCAACCGTCGTGCTACGCGAGTTCCTCGGCAGCGGGACTTTCCTCGACCGGGGGAGGCACCTCAGGTTGCCCAAGGGTCAACGAGCAACGCGCCGAGGCCCTCGAAATGCCTGACGTTACGCGTCGCCAGCGTAGCCCGGCGAGCGAGCGCGATGCCGGCGATCTGCGTATCGCGTAGGTCGACGACACGCCCTGCGGTCTGCCGCTCTGCAGCCAGCAGCGCAGCCTCGGCGGCAGCCGCGTCATCGAAATCCAGAATGCGGTTGTCAAGGTCCTCCTTCAATACCGCATCGAATGAGGCTTGGAGGGTTCGCCGGCGTCGTCCTCCGGGCAGGAGCGCGAGTCCAAAGCGAATCTCGAAAAGAGTGATGCTCGTCGTCCACATCGAGTCGGCAGGCTGTCGATCCAGCCACGTGACGACTGGTTGTTCTGGCACGCTGCGCATGAGTGCCGACAGCACATTGGTGTCGAGGATGATCACCGATCGAAATCGGCCGGCCGGCCGCGCTGGCCGCGCATCTCGGGAACTTCCCTACGAAGCCCCTTCCTCGCGAATCGGGCAGCAATGCGCGAGCCGAGTTGCGACACGGCTTGATTTTCGCTTTTCACTGCATTGCGCAGGATGTCACGCACCTCCTCTTCCATGCTTCGACCGTGACGTTCGGCGCGTCGCTTGAGCCGCGCTTTCACTGCATCCTCCAGATCGCGTACCACGAATTGAGCCATGTTCAAATCCTCCCCTGCATGATATCATGATATCAGCGGTGGAGGCTGCGAGTTGGCATCTCCGCATCAGGACTCGGCCCTCGCAGCCGGCCTCAGTGCCGACAATGCAACGCGCTGCACCCCGCGCGCATCGAAATTCGCGGGATCCAACCAGCGTTCGAAAGCGTGACGTAGCGCCGGCCACTCCCTGTCGAGGATGGCATACCACGCGGTGTCGCGATTGCGTCCCTTCACCACGATCGCTTGGCGGAATATCCCCTCGAAGGTGAATCCCAGTCGCGAAGCCGCCGCGCGCGAAGGCGCATTCAGCGCGTCGCATTTCCACTCGTAGCGGCGATAGCCGAGCTCGAACGCCCGCTGCATGAGGCGGAACATCGCCTCGGTCGCTGCCGTGGTTCGCGCCAGCAGCGGTGAATACGCAATGTGCCCGACCTCGATCACGCCGTTACGGGGATCGATGCGCAGATGACTGGCGACGCCGGTCGCCTTGCCTGTGTCCCGATCCACGATCGCGTAGTAGAACGGGTCCGACAGCTGCGCCGATTGCTCCACCCAGCTCCGATACGGCGCGAAGCTCGCGAACGGGCCATATGCCATGTACGTCCACATGCGCCCGTCCGTATCGAGGCTATTGGCTTCGTACAGGTCATGGGCATGCTTGCCGGCATCGAGCTTTTCGACACGGCAGGTGCGTCCCTCAATCGGCTCGCGTGAAGGAAGCTGTGCCGACCTCCAATCGGGAAGCACCGGGCCGATCGGCTGACCCAGCGCGTTGATGCGATGCGCTACCGCCGTGCTGCTCATCTCCCGCGCTGGCGAGTGAATGGGCAGATCATCGTTCGATGAGCTCGACATGCTCTTCCTGTTGCAGAGCGAAGATGGAGGTGTAACCCTTCGACCAGTCAGGTGGCACCAGGCACGGGCGCGGATCGTGATGCGCGAACAGCGCGCGCTTGCCTCGCAGCAAGAACTGATCGTGCTTCGGCTTGATCGGGTTCACGGTATACGGAAAAGCGTCCGCCGAGGTCATGGTGTTGAGCAGCAGCGGCCGGCCAAGGTCCGACTCGTTCTTCGGTGAGCAGTGCAGCGTGCGGCAGTTGTGGATCGTGAGCGAACCGGCGGGACCGGTGAGGTACACGGTCTTGGCGGTGTCGAGCCGCGCCACGTCCGCCTCCGACAGGCTGCCGGTCCAGTTGCCGCTCCCGTCATACTGCGAAAGCATCGGATCGATGAAATGGCTTTTCGGCATCACGCCGAGCGGACCTTGATCCATGCCGCAATCGTAGAGGTAGGTGCCGACGGTCAGCGGCGAATAATTGGTGTGCGGCCAGAAGCTGATGTCGTAGTGCCACTTCACCTCCTCGCCGCCTTTTGCCCATTTGAAGTTTAGCTTGGAGTGATGGAACTTGACGTCGGGGCCGACGAGGTCGGCGACGATGTCGGGCAGGGGCGATTCGATGCAGTACTCCCAATACACCGAATGCTGCTCGACCGGATTGGAGACTCGGCGCAGGCGCGGCTCATCCGGGCGGTGCGTGGGCTCGAGATCGAAGATGGTGTCGGAGCGCGACACCTTGCGGCTGCGGTCGATGAGCTCGTCGGTCGCGGCGCGCAGCTTGCTGATCCAGTCGTCGCCGATTGCGCGCTCGACGTAGAGATAGCCTTCGTTGAAGTAGTCCTCGCGCTGTGCCTGCGTCAATATTCTGGGTTTGATCGCGAGAACCTGTTCGGGTGTCATGGGTGCCTCCTTACGTCATTCTAAATTGCTCCAGATCGGGCCACGCGAGCGGCACGCCCTCGGCGCGCAGGCTGTCGCGGAAGCGGTCGAGAAGGTCGGCACGACTGCGCACCGCTGCCGGCCTCACGCTGTGGTCGAGAGCGAACGCCGCCAGCGCGCCGGCCGCTTCGCCCACGTTCCACTCTACCGGATGTAGCCGATAGCAGCCGTTGGTGATGTGCGTCGTGCCGAGGTTCTTGCCGCCTGCCACCAAATTCTGCATGCGTAACGGAATCAGCGCGCCCATTGGAATCTGAAACGGTTTGGTCCGACAACTTGCCCCGATGTCGTCGGGTCCGGAGCGATGGATGTCGATCGGATACCAGCCGACGCCCACGGAATCTGCAAACGGCGCCGCCACGGCAGCTTTCTGATAACGCGCCGACACTTCCTGCTCCACAATCGTCTTCAGTGCTTTGATACGCCGGGATTCGCGAATATATGGATGCTTCGACAGGCCATCGGCGGTATCCATGACATCGGGTCGCAGGCGCAGCTCGGGTGCTTGCGCCTGGAGCCAATACAGGAACCCCAGGCTTACGAGCTTGGCATCCTGCAGTGCTTGTACTGCTTCGTGCGGTGCGCAGTCGATGATGTTGCGGTCGCGGTAGTCGTTGCCCGGCCAATTGAACATCGTGACGTCGTTGCCGCCGACCAACGCCCCGTCGAGCAGCCGCCGGTACGTCCACAACCCGCCCTTGGTGCCCGGCAGGGTGTCGTACAAACCGTACTGGAGGAAGCCGCTGTGCTCGCCGTAGATTTCGCCGCCGTGCACCTCGATCTCGAGGGTATACGGTTGCACCCGCCGGTAGTGCTCGTACTTTTCGGGCTTGACGATGACATGGTGCTCTCCAGGCGGACGGCGTTCGCACGCGAACGTGTAGGTAAAGCTCTGCACGCAATGCGGCTTGGGTGCGTGCGGTTGCGCTTGCGGCTCGCCGGTTTCCGCAACCGTTTCTGCGCCGACCACGTACTCGGTGCCCGAGAGCGGCAACAGGTCGCCGAGCTCGGTCGCGTCGATCACCATCTGCGGACGAAAGCGGACCAGCGCCCCGTCATCGAGGCCAAGGCACGTGACGCTGGTGATGCGATCTGCCTCGGTGGTGGAGCTGACGGCTTTCATGCGCCGACATACCGTCACGTTCGCAGGCAGCATCTGCTCGATCATTGTCAAAGCAACGCGCGGCTCGAAAGCCAGCCGCGTGACCCAGCAATTACCGGGATTGGCATGCCCGTAATGCGCGCGGATGGCATTGCGCAAGGCGTAATAGCTGGCGGTGCCGCCGAAGGTCTCGATGTACTCGTGTTCGTCGAGCGCAGACACACCCTGCGACGTCATCTGGCCGCCGAGCCAGTCGGTCTCCTCGACCAGTGTCACTTCGCGGCCGCGCCGCGCCGCTGCCAGCGCGGCGGCAACACCTCCGGTTCCACCCCCCACGATCAGAACGTCACACGCTATGTCGCGCGCGGGCTTGTGCCGTGGCACCGGCACCAGCGCGACACGCATCACATCGACTACTTGATCATGGTCGTGGGCAGCCACAAGGCAATCCTCGGGAACGTGATCACCAGAGCGAGTGCTATCAGCTGCAGACCCATGTAGGGCCAGATCGAGCGGAAGATGTCGCCGAGCGTGATGCCGGGGGGTGTCACGCCCTTCAGGTAGAACGCCGCCGGGCCGAATGGCGGCGAGATGTACGAGATCTGCATGTTCATGCAGAACAGCACGCCCATCCACACCGGGTCGAAGCCAAGCGCGAGCACGACCGGAATGAAAATCGGAGCGGTCAGGAGCAGGATGCCGATCCAGTCGATGAAGCAGCCGAGCACGATCCAGACGAGCTGGATCAGGATGACGACCCCGATGGGACCGACGGGCAGCGAGGTCATGAAGTCCTGGATGAGCTTGGTGCCGCCAGCGAGGGTGTAGACACCGATCATGGCGGAGGAGCCGAAGAAGAGCCAGTACAGCATGACCGTCACCTTGGCGGTGTCCTCGGCGGCCTTGCGCAGCTTGTCCCAGCCGAACTTGCCGTTCCACCACATCGCAATCACGGCACCGAGCACGCCCACACCCGCGGCCTCGGTGGGCGTGGCCCAGCCGAGATAGAGCGAGCCCAAAACGCTGAATGCCACCAGGCTCGGAACGATCAGCTCGCGCAGCATGGCGAGTTTCTCGCGCAATGGAATGGCAATTTCGTCCGCGCTCGCGGGGGGCGCGAAATCCGGCCGGATACGGCAGCGGATCACGATATAAAGGATATAGAAGCCCGCCAGCATGAGCCCGGGAATGACACCGGCCATGTAAAGCTGACCAATCGAAACGCCGGCAGTGAGGCCGTACATGATGAACACCACGCTCGGCGGGATCAGCGTCGCCAGTCCGCCGCCGGCACAGATGCAACCGAGCGCCAACTCCTTCTTGTAGCCGCGTGCCAGCATCGCGGGCAACGCCACCACACCCATGGTGACGATCTCGGCGCCGATCACGCCCACCATCGCCGCCATCAGAGCGCAGGAAATGATCACCGCGACCGCGAGGCCGCCGGGCATGCGCCCCGACCAGATATGCGCGGCGCGGAAGATGGCCTCGGCGATGCCGGCGCGCTCGAGCACGCACGCCATGAAGATGAAGAGCGGCACCGAGACGAGCACGTAATTGCCCATCAGCGTGAACACGCGCCCAACGATCAGGGTGAGCCCCGGGATCCCGAACAGCACCACGGCGAAGAACACGGCCACGGCGCCGGTCGCGAAGGCGAGCGGCAACCCGGTGAGCAGGATAACGACGAAGACGGCGACGAACAGGAAGCTTAGGAGCTCGATGCTCACGATGCGCGGCTCTCCGGCCGCGCGACGCGCAGATCGCGCAACAGGTTGGCGATACCCTGCAACAGCAGCAGCACCGCGGCGATGGGAATCGCGAACTTGATGGGCCAGATGCGCGGATTCCACGGCGTGCCGGTGCCTTCGCCCTGCAGGAACGAGGCCCACGCGAGGGCACTGCCGGCCCAGATCAGCGCCCCCACGTAGATCAGGAAGAAGATGAACGTGAACAGATCGAGTCTTGCCCGCGTGCGCGGCGTGAGCCGCTCATAGATCACGTCGATGCGCACGTGGCGCCGGTGCGCGAGCGCGTAGGCGCCCCCGAGGATGTACGTGACCGCCGACAGATAGATCGTGGTCTCGTTCGACCAGATCGTGCCTTGGCCGAACGTGGTGCGCGCGACGACTTCGTACAGTACCGCGAGCACCACGATGAAGATGGAGAGCGCAAACACGCGCCCCACCACGCTGTTGAAGCGGTCGACGGCGTCGCAGAAGCGATCGGCGAGCGACGAGCCTTCAATCGTCAAGCAAGAACCCCGAGCTCCTTGAGCCAGGCAAGCTGTGAGTCATACGCCTGCTTGGCAAGCGGGGTTTTCTTCGACCAGTCTTCCCAGGTGCGCTGAGCCAGGGGACGAATCTTGACCATCTCCGGCTCGGGCCACTGCGCGGCCTGGATGCCCTTGGCCGCGAGCTCCCTCACCACGCGCAGGTCGTCGACGGCGACACGCTGCGTCTGGTCCCAGGTCCATTCGCGCACCGCGGTGTGCAGGAGGGCTTTGAGATCATCGGGCAGCTTTTTCCATGCGTCGATGTTGACGGTGAATTCCTGGATTGGCATCGAGTGAAAGAGCTTGGTCGGATATTTGGCGATCTCGTGAAATCCCATGCGCTGGTTCATCGACACCGTCGCCCAATCGGCGGCATCGACCACGCCCTTGTCGAGGGCTGAATAGACCTCCCCGCCTGGAAGCACCACGATCGAGGCGCCGAGCTTGGTCAGGATCTCTGCAGTCATCCCTTGTGGCGAGCGGAATTTCACGTCCTTGAAATCTTCCATCCGCGCGATGGGCTTCTTCGACACGATGGATTCGACACCCCACCACGTGACGCCGACCGGATAAACGTTGTACTTCGCATAGGCCTGCCGCAGCATCTGCAAGCCGCCGCGATGATAGAACCACGCTTCAGCTTGCCACGGATGCTGGTAGCCGAAGACGAAGTCGCTGATCACCGCAAGCCCCGCGTCCTTGCCGGTCCAGTAACCCGGCCACGACGCCTGCACTTGCAGGACACCCGCGGTCACCGCATCCAGAGTTTCGAACACCCCCGTGACCGCGCCGGCCGCGAAAGGCTGGATCACCAGCCGGCCGTTCGACGCCATCTTGATGCGCTCGCACAAATCCTCGAAGCACTTGTGCGTCAGCTCAGCCGAGCTCCACATGGATTGCGCGCGCCACGTGGTGACTTGTTGCGCGCGTACGATCGCGGGCGCGCCTGCGATCACGCCGCCGGCGCCGGTCACGGCGGCAGCTTTCAGGAATTTCCTTCTCGATGCAGCCATGACTTTCTCCTCCTCGGGGTGTGAACGCGTGCTAGCATGCTCTCCGTCAAATCGCGACGTCAAGCGTTGCACTGCAGGAGGGCCCATGCCCAAGCTGCTTTCCAGGGAGGCCATCGCAGCCTTCGAACGCGATGGCTTCTATTCGCCCGTGCCGGTCATGTCGGCCGACGACGCCCGCCATTATCGCGCTGCGCTGGAGGCCCACGAAGCCGTTGCCGGGCAGCCGCTGCAAGGCAACTGGCGGCACAAGACGCATCTCCTCTTCACGTGGGCGGATGCGCTCGTGCATCACCCGAAGATCGTCGATGCCGTGGAGGACCTCATCGGTCCGGACATCCTGTGCTGGACCACCAATTTTTTCATCAAGGAAGCGGACAACCCCGGATTCATCTCCTGGCATCAGGACTCCACGTACTGGGGCCTCGAGCCGCACGACGTCGTCACCGCATGGATCGCGCTCACGAAGAGCGATCTCGTCAGCGGCTGCATGAAGGTGATCCCCGGCACGCACAGGGAGGACCAGCTGCCGCACGTCGACACCTTCCACAAGGACAACCTCCTGTCGCGCGGCCAGGAAATCGCGGTCGAGGTCGATGAAGCGAAGGCGGTGCCGTGCCTCCTCGAGCCAGGCGAGATGTCGCTGCATCACATCAAGATCGTGCATGGCTCCGAGCCTAATCGCTCGCAGGATCGCAGGATCGGGTTTGCCATTCGTTATATCCCCGCGCACGTGCGGCAGATCAAGGTGCGCGATTCGGCGACGATGGTGCGCGGCGTCGATCGCCACCGCCACTTCGATCACGAGCCGCGCCCGCGCGCGGATCTCGACCCCGAGGCGTTGGCAGCGCACGCGGACGCAGTCGGACGCCAGGTCAAGGCGCTATACGAAGGCACGGACAGGACGGCATTTCGTGCCTGAGGAACGCAAGAAGCTCACGGTGCCCGACCTCGCCCTGCGCAAGAAAGCGGGCGAGAAGGTGGTGATGGCATCGATTCCCGATTACCCGTCGGCGGTGTGGGCGGAGCGTGCCGGCATCGACATCGCCGCGGTCGGCGACAGCCTCGGGATGGTGAGCTACGGCTTTGCCAACACCCTGCCGGTCACCATCGACATGATGATCGCGCACGCGCAGGCGGTGCGCCGCGGTGCGCCGAACTGTCTCATCATGGTGTCGATGACCTACGGCAGCTACGCCACACCGGAGATTGGCGTCGTGAACGCCCTGCGCCTCATGAAGGAAGGTGGCGCCGACGTCGTCAAGATGCAGGGTGGCAAGGAGAAGACGCCGGTGATCCGGGCGATCGCCGATGCCGGCGTCCCGGTGATGAGTCATGTCGGCATGTGTCCGCACTTCGTGCATAAGTACGGTGGCTTCAAGCTTCAGGGCCGTACTGCCGAGGAGGCCATGCGCATCATCGACGACGGCATCGCGATCCAGGAAGCAGGCGCTGTCGGCTTCGAGATCGAGGCCGTGCCAGCGCCGGTCGCCAAGGCCGTCGATGACGCGGTGGACGTCTTCACGTTTGCGATCGGCGCCGGATCCGCGAGCTGTGGTCAGCTCTTGCTCGCATTCGATCTCCTGGGAGTGTTCGATCAGTTCAAGCCCAAGTTCACCAAGCGCTACGCCCAGATCTCCGACATCGCAGTCGACGCGCTGAAGCGCTACGCTGCGGAAGTGCGCGAGGGCAAGTTTCCGGATGCGGAGCACTCGTATGGCATGAAGCCCGAGGAGCAGGAAAAGCTCGCCAAGCTGCTGCGTGGCACTTGATGCTCGGGCACTGAATCAGTCAAAACCCCTTTGACGAATGTCATTCCCGCAAAGGGGATGGCGTCGGTGAACAACGGCGAGCCGCACTTCGAACAGAAATGCCGAGGTTCACCGCCGCGCCATCGGGAAGCGCACGCAGAAGATCCTGCAGCTGGTCAGCGGCAGCCCGGACGTGCCGACGGTGTGCTACGGCCTCCGGAACGCCGCGGATTCGAGTGACGCCGACGGTACCGGCAGTTGACGGAGTACCCGCCGCCGCCGGGTTTCTGGCAATCGCGTCAACGGCAGAACGCGGTAAGAAAGGGTTGCGCGGAAGACGTGTGCTGCACCGTGCCTCCACAGGCAGCTGCCACGAATCGTGTCATCGATCTTCCTCCGCGCTAGGGACGCGCTAGGGGTTCGCGCAACTCTCGTAACCTGAGACAATGCTGGCGCAAAGACGATCATGGCCAGCGCCGTCTCTCCCGATGCCGTCAAGGCGGCGGCACCTGCGCTGTCGGGCGCGCTTGCGCGCCCGCACCTCGTCGCGCGGATGGCGCAGGTCGCGACCCCGGCGAAATGGGTCGCGGCACCGTCGGGGACGGGCAAGTCGACACTCGTGGCGAGCTACTCGGCGAGCACCGGGCGCACGCTCGTGTGGTACCGGCTCGACCCGCGTGATGACGATCCGGCGTTTTTCTACGCCCGCTTTGCAAGTGCATTGGTTGCCGCGCTGGGCGCCTTGACCTCGTTGCCGCATTACACGCCGGACGACTCGGGTCGGGAGCTCCACCTTGCCGATCGCCCGACCACGATTTCTTCCTCGTCGTCCAGATAACGATGCATTTCCCGGAGGCACAACGATTCCAGTAACGCGAGAAGATAGCCGGTTGCCATCGCGTCGACCAGGCGGTCGGCATACGCGCTTCCCTCCGCTAATAGGCGAAAGAGATTTTGGGCGGTCTGGTCCGCCGAGACGTCGTGACTCTCCTGAAAAAAAATCTGTGAGACGGCTTCATGGTTCACGATATCTCCTTTAGAACGTCGGTGGCTGATTTTCCGGGGTCGAATCGATCGGGGGTAGCGGCGGCAAGGGTACGGACGGGCCTTCCGCGGAGGGCGGCGTAGCATGCTGCTCGACTTCGTGAACGCTCCGCGCTCCGGGATGCAGCAGAATCACTCCGCCAAAGAGCAGCGCAAGGACCGCGACCGCCGACGACCGGAAGACGCTGATTCGACGCTGCTCGGCCGGATCGTCGATCAACTGCATGCGTGATTTCATGATGGCTGAGGAGAGCTTGCGAGGCGGTCACCCACAGAATTCCCACGGATTTGTCGCAAACCGGATGTCAGGGAGGAGGAATTGCACACGAC
>JACDCA010000747.1 GCA_013694635.1 Acidobacteriota bacterium
CGTACGACCTCGCGAACGTGGCGCTGAATATGTCGGTGTACCCGCGATCCTTCCTGGAGACGCAGGGGCTCGCGGCATTCGCGTTCCTCCTGGCTCCATTTGTGGCGTTCGCCTATCGCGGAGAGCGGCGGGTGCGACGGCTGCTGTACTTCCTTTTCGTCGTCACGGTCTTCGGGTGTTACCTCCTCTACACGTCCTTCCCGGAGTGGTGGTACCTGCGCTTCCTGCTCCCCGCGTTTCCCTTTGTGTTCATCCTCGGCGCGGATGCGGTGAGTACCCTCGCCGTCCGTTTCGGACCCGTCGCACGGCAGGTCGCGCTGATTCTCTTTGGCGCGTTGATCGTGCTGGTTGGCGCGGCGGAATCCTCCGGCCGGCGGGTGCTGCGCGAGTGGGACGGCGAGCGGTGATATGCGGACGCAGCCGCCTACGTTCAGGCGGCATTGCCTGCGGGCGCTGTCGTTCTGACGATGCAGCACAGCGGGAGTCTGGCCTATTACTCGGACAAGCTGCCGCTTCGCTACGAACGTCCCGGCGGAATGGATGGATCGCGCCATCGAGTCTGTTCGCGGCAGCGGAGGCCAGGTCTACGTGCTGCTGGACGACTGGGAGGTGCCCGTATTTGCCGAGCGATTCAGCGGGCAGCGGGTCGGGACGGCCGTAGCGCGGCCTCTCGCGGTCACTGCCGACGGCAGGGTGAAATTATTTGCGACCGAGTCCGGCAGCGGCCCGGACTCACCCCTCCAGATGCCGGCCACACGCGGGTGCCTGCGGCATGCCGCGTCAAACCTGCACAGGAGGTAAGGCGCTATTTGTTCTGGTAGAACTCGGAGTTCTTCTCGATGAAGGACTTCCACTTGTCGGGAGTCTCGTCGAGGGCGAAGATCGCTTCCACGGGGCAGGCCGGCACGCAGGCACCACAATCGATGCACTCGTCCGGATGGATGAACAGCATCTCGGTTGTCGCGAATTCCGGCTCGTCCTTCCGCGGGTGGATGCAGTCCACGGGACAGACGTCGACGCACGCGGAATCCTTTGTTCCAATACACGGTTCACAGATGATGTAGGCCATTGCGATCCTTGAGTATATCTGAGAACAATGCCTCCGGCTTCCGTCAGACGGTCGATGGGCCCGGGCATGGTACCGTAAGCCCTATCCCCCGCCTGCTCCGCGCGTTGCTCTGCCTGGCCGCGGTTGTGGCTCCCGTGGCCGCGGCGGCCCAGGGTGTACCGACGAAGCCTGTGCGGGTATTCGGCGGGCGGCTCGTCCTCAGCGGCGAAGCCGCACTCACCGTGGGGGACGCCCGATCACGAGTCGTACTTAACTGCGCGGCGATTCCGGAAACGCTGCTCGAGTCGTAGCTCTTCGGCCACGTTCGCGGCGCCTTTACCGGAGCGACGACGAGCAAGAAGAAAGTTCGCGCTGGCCGACGGCGGGACGATCTTCCTCGACGAGATCGGGACGATGAGTCAGGCGCTGCAATCCGAAGCTGCTGCGCGTCCTGCAGGAGCGGGAGTTCGAGCCGCTCGGCTCGGAGCGCACGCAGAAGGTCGACGTCCGCGTCGTTGCCGCGACCAACCGGGATCTGCGGGCGATGGTGTCCGACGGGCGATTCCAGGAGGATCTGTACTACCGGCTGAACGTCATCCCGATCCACATCCCGCCGTTGCGCGATCGGCGGGAGGACATCCCGGTGCTGGTCGAGCATTTCGTGCAGCAGCACGCGCAACGCGCCGGCAACCATCAATGAACCTGCGGCAGAACATCGAATGGACCGAGCGTGAAACGGTCCGTCGCGCGTTGGACAACTCCGGTGGCGTGAAGAAGGACGCCGCGGAGCTAATGGGCATCAGCCAGCGTGCTCTGAGTTATTACCTCGCGAAGCATCGCGTCGAATAGCTGAGCTTCTGATCCGCATCCCGTTGAATCCGAAATTGACTTTGGCGCGTATACTAGGCAGGTCGAACATGTCGGCCGTGTGATGGCATTCAGGCGAGAGGAGCTTCTTCGATGAGCGCAACCCAGCGGGCAAAGACCATGAGTAAGTTGAGTAGCCGGCGACGTTTTTTCGGGCAGGCTGGTTTGGCAACAGCCGGTGTTCTCGGAGCGGCGAGTCTGCCGTTCAAGGTGTCGGCACAAGCGACGGACTTCGATATCCTGAACTTCGCGCTCAACCTCGAGTACCTCGAGGCTGAGTACTACCTCCGCGCGGTCTTTGGTACCGGGCTGTCGGACGCCGACATCACTGGAACCGGTCCCCTTGGGCCCGTGATCGTCAAGGGGGGCTCCACCATCGTGCCGTGGGAAAACGACAACGTGCGGCAGTATGCGGTCGAGATTGCTAACGATGAGCTGGCTCATGTCCGGTTCATACGAGCCGCGTTGCAGCAGTTTGGCCAGACGCCCGTCGCGCGTCCGACCATCGACCTTCGAGATTCCTTCACCGCGGCCGCTACGGCAGCCGGCCTGATTTCGGCTGGCAACGGCGGCGGGCCCGCCGCATGCCCCCCAGGGCAGCCTCCATTCCCCTCGCCGGGGCCTTCTTTCGTCCCGACTGCGGACTGCATGGGGTATGTGCCAATCGGTCATCCGCTTGACCCCATGCGCGGTGGTGGTGGTGGTGGCGGTTCGACGTTCGATCCCTTCGGCAGCGAGCTCGCCTTCCTGCTTGGCGCTTTCATCTTCGAAGACGTCGGCGTGACCGGCTACAAGGGGGCGGCGCCTCTGCTCTCGAACAAAACCGTCCTCGAGGCGGCCGCGGGGCTCCTCGGGACGGAGGCGTATCACGCGGCGACGATTCGTACGGTGCTGTTCTCGCGCGGCGCGATCGATGCCGCGCAGAAGATCTCGGATCTGCGCGATCTCGTCGACGGTCCAGGAGACAAGGATCAGGGACTGGTGCTCGACGGCAACGCCAACATCGTCCCGACCGATGCCAACGGCCTCGTGTTCAGCCGAACGGCGCAGGAGGTCCTGAACATCGTCTACCTCGGC
>JACDCA010000760.1 GCA_013694635.1 Acidobacteriota bacterium
GCCCCCATCGCCAACCGGCTTGGCATGAGCAAGGTGAAGAACGAGCTCGAGGAGCTGGCGTTCAAGTATCTCGAACCCAAGGCGTACGAGACGCTGCGGTCGCAGGTCGAGAGCCGGCGCCGTACGACCGAGGGGATGATCGAGGAGCTGAAGAAAACGATCACGGCGACGCTCGCCGAGTCGCAGGTCCCAGTGATCCACATCGACGGCCGGATCAAGCGCCTGTTCAGCATTCACCAGAAACTCAAGCGGCAGAAGATCGATCTCGACCAGGTATACGACCTGGTTGCGCTCCGGATCATCACCGGCTCGGTGCGGGATTGCTACGCCACGCTCGGCATCATCCACCACACCTGGTCGCCGGTGCCGGGACGGATCAAGGACTTCATCGCGACGCCGAGACCGAACGGGTACCAGTCGCTGCACACATCTGTCGTCAGCGAGCGCGGATTTCCGTTCGAGGTGCAGATCCGATCGAGCGAGATGCATCGCACCGCCGAGGAAGGCATCGCGGCGCACTGGAAGTACAAAGAAGGCCGCGTCGGCGCCGGACGCGACGAGCAGTACTTCGTCTGGCTGCGCCAGCTCCTGGAATGGCAGCAGGAAATACGGGATCCCCAGGAGTTCCTGCAGAACCTGAAGATCGATCTCTACCCGGAGGAGGTCTATATTTTCACCCCCAAGGGGGAAGTGAAAGCGCTGCCGCGGGACGCGTCGCCGGTCGATTTCGCGTATTCGATTCATACCGACGTCGGGCACCAGTGCGTCGGCGCGCGCATCAACGGCAAGATGGTTCCGCTCCGCACCCGGCTGCGCAACGGCGACATCGTCGAGATCCTCACGACCAGCGGCCACAGGCCGAGCCGCGACTGGCTGAACTTCGTCGTGACCTCGCGGGCGCGGAACAAGATCAAGCATTTCATCCACTCAGAGGAAAAGACGCGCAGCCTGGAGCTGGGGCGGCGGCTGTTCGAGAAAGAGGCGCGACGGTTCGGCGTCAACATGAAGAGCCTGACCGAACCCGTGTCCGTGAACAAAGTTCTCACCGAGTACGGGATGCAGAAGGTGGACGATCTCTTCGCCGCGATCGGCTACGGCAAGTTGCCGGCGCGGTCGGTGCTGGCGAAGTTCGTCCCGTCGGAACAGTTGAAGGAAACGCCGGAGACCGGTATTGCCTCGGTCGTCAGGCGGGTACTCGGCACCGGCGCGGACAAGATCAAGGTGCGCGGGTTCGACGACCTGCTCGTGTTTCGCGCGCGCTGCTGCAATCCCATTCGCGGCGAACAGATCATCGGTTACATCACCCGCGGCAAGGGAGTGTCGGTGCACTCGTCCACGTGCCCGAACGTGGTCAACCTGCTTTACGACCCGGAACGGCGGATAGAAGTCGAGTGGGACAAAGGGGCTGATTCGTCCCCGTATACGGTACGACTGAGCATCCAGGTCGAAGACCGCAAGGGGATTCTGGCGGATGTGAGCTCGAAGATCGCCGGCATCAACACGAACATCCGGAACGTCGAGGCCACCGTGGACGATCAGCGCGGGCGGATCGACATGACCGTCGAGATCAGCGATCTCAAGCACCTGCAGAAGGTGATCAAGTCGCTGCGGTCCGTGGAGGGAGTTCTGGACGTTGAGCGAGCCGCGAGGTAACAGGAGATCAGGAGCAAGAGTCTCCTGATCGCTTGACCTCCTGTTATCCGAGCGAAGCGATGACGTCGATTTCGATGCGGGCGTCCTTGGGGAGCCGGACGGCTTGAATGGTGGCGCGGGCTGGAGCGGGTGCCGAGAAGTAGGTGCCGTACACCGCGTTCATCGCCGTAAAGTCATCCATGTCCGCGAGGTAGACGGTCGACCGAACCACGTGATCCAGCGACGAACCGCCGGCCTCCAGGATGGCCTTGAGGTTGGCAAAAACGCGGTGTGTCTGTGCCGCGATGTCCCCATCCACGAGCGCGCCGGTTGCTGGATCGAGCGGGATCTGCCCTGAGACGAACAGTAGACCGCCAGCCCGGATGCCTTGTGAGTAGGGGCCGATCGCTTGGGGAGCGGACGGCGTGGAAACCGCCTCGCGCACCTTCTTCCACATCTGCATTCGCGCGCTTCCGGACGGCCGCCTATGCGGCTTTGACGATCTTGTTGGACCGGAGGCAGCGGGTGCACACGCGCAGGCGGCGGATGCCGCCGTTCACGAGCGCCCGGACGCGCTGAAGGTTGGGCTCGAAACGCCGCGGCGTGACGTTGTGGGCGTGACTGATATTGCGGCCGACGACCGGCCCTTTTCCGCAGATTTCGCAGCGTTTCGCCATGACTGACCTGTAGATGCCTCGTGTATCGAGACCGCCCCGTTCGGGGCGGAAAGAACTTCAAATTGTAGCACGGCGACGTGTTGGCCTCGCCCACACGCGGTGCGCCCTCTCCATTCACAGGCCGTCGTCCTGTCCAGAGGACGAAACGAACCGCCGCATACCAGTCGAGCGTCTAAAGTGACCATGAGGCGGTTATTGCAAGCTTGACCCTCCGCAAGGGTTCATTTCTGCGACGCGGCTTTGACTTTTGGCTCAACCGTTGTAGACTAACTGGATTTTACCGCTGGCAGATACCTTGCATAACGGCCAGCGACATAGCGGCGTACGCGGAGGCGGAAGGAGAGGAATCATATGGCAGTTAATAAGCATATGGCAGTTAATAAGGCTGTTAATAAGGAGCCCGGACACATGAACCGGGATCGGTATTCGGAGCTGAAGAGTATCCTCGAAGAACGGCGGCGCGAGATCATGGATCAGGTCCAGGGGAAGATCCGTGACGTCCGAACCGAGGGGGCGAACAACCCGAACCAGGGGGTTCTGGATGCCGCCGAAAGCTCCGAGATGGACATTCAGGATGACATCGAGTTCGCGCTCATCCAGATGAAGTCGGAGACGCTCAGCAAGATCGAGGAAGCGCTCCACCGGCTCGAAGAGAATACGTTTGGCTACTGTTTCGAGTGCGGCGAGGAGATTTCCGAACGCCGCCTTCGCGCCCTGCCGTTCGCGGTCCGCTGCAAGGACTGTGAAGAGGCGCGCGAGAACGTTCAGCAGCGCGAGCGTATGATGCAGCAGCGCCGCGGCGCTTCTTCGCTGTTCCTCGACGTGCAAGGGTAAGGCAAAGGCCGAAGCTGAACGCTGAAGTCTGAGGTCTCAACGGAAGGGCGAAGCAGCCGGTTGCCGCTTCGCCCTTTTTTCTGTACAAGCGTCCTATCTACTATGACCGACGAAATGACCCCAGGCGGCGCGGCGTATGACTCCGACGGCACCGAGACGCCGCTCGAGATACCGGCCGAACTGCCCATCCTGCCTCTGCGGGATACCGTACTCTTCCCGAATTCGTTCATGCCGCTCGCGGTTGCGCGGGAGGCGTCCGTCCGCCTCATCGACGAGGCGACCGCAACGGGACGCATGATCGGCGTCTTCACCCAGCGTGAGGCAGCGACCGAAGAACCGCTGCAGGAAGACCTCTACCCCATCGGCACCGCGACGCACATCCACAAGATGTTCAAGCTGCCCGATGGCAGCCTGCGCCTCATCGTGCAGGGGCTTGCCCGGATCCGGCTGGACGGCATCGCCCAGACGCGGCCCTATCTGCGTGGCGCGGTATCGGCCGCCGACGAAGTGCTGCGAGACGAGGATCATCTCGAGATCGACGCCCTGCAGCGGAACATCAAGAGCAATTTCCAGCAGGTGGTGTCGCTCTCTCCGTTGCTGTCGGACGATCTCCAGGCGCTGGCCGTCAACATTACCGACCCCGGCAAACTGGCGGATTTCATTGCCTCCAGCCTGACGACGATCGGGACGCCGGTCAAGCAGGAGGTGCTCGACACGCTCGACATCCGCGCCCGCATGGACTCCCTGAATCGACTGCTGATCAAGGAGCTCGAGGTGCTCGAGCTCGGCTCGAAGATTCAGTCGCAGGTGCAGTCTGAGGTCGGCAAGAACCAGCGCGAGTACTTCCTCCGCGAGCAGCTCAAGGCCATCCAGAGAGAGCTCGGCGAGGGGGATGAGCAGGCCAAGGAGATCGACGAGCTGCGCAGCAAGATCGAAGCAGCCGGGATGCCCGAGGGAGTAAAAAAGGAAACGTTAAGGGAGCTGGACCGCCTGTCGAAGATGCCGGTCGCCGCGGCCGAGTACACCGTCTCGCGCACGTACCTCGACTGGATTGTCGCGCTGCCCTGGTCGCGGCGCACCGAGGACTCGATCGACCTGAAGCGGACGAAGGAGGTTCTCGACGCCGATCACTCGGGGCTCGAGAAGGTGAAGGACCGCGTGCTCGAATACCTCGCGGTTCGCAAGCTCAATCCCGACGTGAAGGGACCGATCCTGTGCTTCCTGGGACCGCCTGGAGTCGGCAAGACCTCGCTGGCGCGATCGATCGCCAACTCGCTCGGGCGCAAGTTCGTCCGCGTCTCGCTCGGAGGGATGCGCGACGAGGCCGAGATCCGGGGCCATCGCCGTACCTACATCGGTGCGCTGCCGGGGCAGATCATCCAGGGCCTCCGCCGCGCGGAATCGAAGAATCCGGTCTTCATCCTCGACGAGATCGACAAGCTCGGGGCTGATTTCCGAGGCGATCCCGCATCGGCGCTGCTCGAGGTGCTGGATCCCGAACAGAACAACACCTTCCGCGATCACTACCTGGACGTGCCGTTCGATCTCTCGGAGGTTCTGTTCCTGACGACCGCCAACGTGCTGGATCCCGTGCCGCCGGCGCTCCGCGACCGCATGGAAGTGCTCGAGCTGGCGGGATACACGGAAGAAGAAAAGCTGAAGATCGCGTTCGAACACCTGATCGCCAAGCAGGTGAAGAACCACGGCCTGACCGAGGCCTTCATCGAGTTCACCGAACCTGCGATCCGGTCGGTCATCCGCAACTACACGCGGGAAGCGGGCGTGCGCAATCTCGAGCGCGAGATCGGCGCTCTCTGCCGGAAGATCGCGCGCCGGCGGGCCGAGGGAGACGAGGACAAAGTCGTGATCACGGCGGAGCTGGTGACCCAGTTCCTCGGCGCGCCGACGTTTCTCGACGAAGAGATCGAGAACCGAACCAAGGACCCTGGCGTGGCCGTCGGCCTCGCGTGGACACCCGCGGGCGGAGAGGTTCTGTTCATCGAGGCCTCGCGCATGCAGGGCGCCGGCAGCCTCACGCTGACGGGCCACCTCGGCGACGTGATGAAGGAATCCGCGCGCACGGCACTCTCGTGGTTCCGCGCCAATGCGCCCCATTACGGTGTCGATCCCGCGTTCTACAAGGACGCGGAGATCCATCTCCACGTGCCGTCAGGCGCCATCCCGAAGGACGGCCCCTCGGCGGGCGTGACGATGGTGGCGGCGCTCGCGTCGGAGTTGACGCGTCGTCCTGTCCGCGGCGACGTCGCAATGACGGGGGAAATCACCCTGTCGGGTCGTGTGCTGCCGGTGGGCGGGATCAAGGAAAAGGTACTCGCCGCGCGCAGGCACGGCGTGACCGAGGTGATCCTCCCGCGTCAGAACGAGAAGAACATCCGCGAGGACCTGACCGAGGACCTCCGGCGCGAGCTCACGATTCACTACGTGTCGGAGATCGAGGAGGTGCTCGCGCTCGTGCTGACGCCGTCCTCGGCGCAGACTCGAACCGCGATGCCGCCGAACGATTCCGCCGTCCGAACCACGGTGAACTGAGGTTTCAGATCATGCCGAGGGCCACGACGGTCTTCATATCGCGGATCTCGCCGCGACGGGCCATGTCCCTGGCGTCCGGCAGCGTGAACGTCCGTACTTCGATGTCTTCGTCTTCGTCCAGCGCCGCGGGTACAGTCGGGTCTTCGAGGGTCGACAGGCGGTAGAAGATCATTTCCTCGTCGCAGTAACCCGGCGTCGGGTAGAACGCGCCAAGACGGACGATCGTCGCCGGCACCTGGCCGATTTCTTCGTGACATTCACGCCGTGCGGCCTGTTCGGGCGATTCCCCAGGGTCGATGCTGCCTGCTGGGAATTCCCAGAGCCACTGACCGACGGCATGGCGATACTGCCTGATCAGAATGACCTGCCCGGCTTCGGGCACGGGGATGAGCACAACGGACTTCGGGTGACGCACCACATCGACCGTGACCGTGCGGCCGTGCGGCAGCCGGACTTCGTCCCGATCGACGTCGAACACCCGTCCATCGAAGGCCCGTTCACTCTTGATCAGCTGGGCATCACTCATACGCGATCCCTTCTTTCTCTTCCTGCGCCCTGATGTCGTCGAGGACGGCCTGAAGGTCCGGAGGCAGCGGCGATTCGAAGTCGACGCGGCGGCCGTCGGACGGGTGCGTGAAGGCCAGCCGCGCCGAGTGCAGGAAAGGGCGCTCGAGGCGCATCACGGATCGCAGGCTGGCGGCGACGCGGCGGTGGATGCCGCCGTAGGTCGCGTCTCCGACGACCGGATGCCCGATTGCACTGAGGTGGACGCGGATCTGGTGCGTGCGCCCGGTGGCGATCGCCACCTTCAGCAGCGACACTCCCTGGAACTGATGCGCGAAGGTCACGCGGGTCACGGCGCTGCGCGCCCGCCGCGCGCGAGTGGACATCTTCTGACGCTGCTGCGGATCGCGACCGATGGCAGCGTCGATGCGGCGTCCCGCCTGGACGACGCCCCAGACCAGCGCGGCATACTCCTTGTCGACTTCGCGATCCGCGAACTGCCGCGCCAGCTCATGGTGCGCCCGATCGTTCTTGGCCACGACCATGAGTCCCGAAGTGCCGCGATCGAGCCGATGCACGATGCCGGGCCGAAGCTCGCCGCCGATCCCGCTGAGATCGGTGATGTGATGGAGCAGCGCATTCACCAGCGTCCCGCTGCTGTGCCCCGCGGCGGGATGCACGACCATTCCGGCGGGCTTGTCGAGCACGACGACGTCCTGGTCCTGGAAGACGATGCGGAGGGGTAACGCTTCCGGTTCGGGACCTGCGGCAGTCGGCGGCGGAATGTCGATTTCGAAGGTCTGACCCTCATGGACAGTCGTGCTCGCCCGCGGCACGCCTGAAGCGGCCCGAACCTTCCCGTCCTTGATCAACCGCTGGATCTGAGACCGAGACAGATCGGGGAGGAGCGCCGTCAGGAAGTTGTCGAGCCGCAGCCCGTCTTGCTCTTCCTCGACCTGCAGCGCCCGGAACCCAGCGTTGGCCGTCACGCCGCACGCGCGCGTTTGGCGGAGCTCTTCGGATCAGGGGTGAGGCGCCGCGACAGCACGACGAGCATGACGAGGCTCAGGGGAATGATGAGGAGCGACACGAACTGCGAGGTCGAGAATGCGCCGACCATGCCGCGAGGATCCCCGCGGTAGAACTCGATGATGAACCGGGATACGGCGTAGAGGAACATGTATCCCCAGAACGTGCGGCCCGGGAAGGGCCGTCCCTTGCGTTCGGTCGCAAGAAGCAGGATCAGGATCAGCAGCTCTGCTCCCGCTTCGTACAGCTGCGTCGGATGGAGCGGAATATTCAGCGGCGTGCCGACGTTCTGTGCAGCGAATTCGTTGTGGAACGTGATCGCCCACGGTACGTCCGTTCGACGGCCGAAACAGCAGCCGGCGAAGAGGCATCCGAGGCGGCCGACCACGTGGCCGAGCGCGATGCCGGGCGCGAAGACGTCGGTCACCGTCCACATCGGGAGCCGGTGCCTCCGCAGATACCACAGCGCCACCGCGACGGCGGCGATCAGCCCGCCGTAGAACACTCCCCCCGAGCGCGTCAGCGTGAAGAGCTCGCGCCAGTCGCTCGTGAACGTGTCCCATTCGACGATGAGCAGCAGCAGCTTCGCGCCGACGAGCGCGCTGATGATGATCCAGATCCCGAGATCCATGACCCGGTTCGGGTCGAGACCGCGTGCCTTCGCCCGCCTCAGCGCGAACTGCAGCCCGAGCAGGTAGGCGGCGGCCAGCAGAACGCCGTAGGTGTAAACCGGAAATCCGCCGATCTCAAACAGTATGGGATGCATGTCTTCGTCCGAGCCCGATCATATCGAGCAGCACAAGTGCCGCGCCGACATTGATGGCGGCGTCGGCGACGTTGAAGGCCCAGAAATGCGAGTACCCCCAGTAGACGTCCACGAAGTCGGTCACGTGACCGACGATCGCGCGATCCAGCAGGTTACCGAAGGCTCCACCGAGAATGAGGGCAAGCCCGAGCCGCGCCATGCGTTCGTGAAACCCGAGCTGCGTCCCGTAAGCGGCGATCGCTACCAGCGCAATCGATGCGACCGCGATCATCACCCAGGGCTTGTAGGGGAAGTCCACCGAATTCAGCAGCCCGAACGCGGCCCCTGTGTTCTGGACGTGGGTCAGGTCGAGAAAGCCGGGAATAATGGTGCGGCTGTCTCCGAGTGCGATCGACTGCCGCACGAGCACTTTCGTCAACTGGTCGAGGACGACGATAACGGCCATTACCCCGATCTCGAACGGATGCGCAAAGCCGCGCGGTGAATCAGCGGCCGGGGTTGCCGGCGGCGCAGGAGGGACGTCGGGCGTTTCCGCGACGGGCGTCTCCGGCATCACGCCGCGGGCCTCAGGGCGGCCATACAGCGCTCGCACAGCCCTTCGGTCAATTGGTTCTTGGAGGTTGCCGGAACGATGCGCCAGCAGCGGGCGCATTTCTCCCCCGTCGCCTTGGTCACGATGACTTCGACTTCCGGGCCCTCGCCGTCCGCCGATTCAAAGTCGAGCTGCGACACGATGAACAGCATCGGCAGGTCGTTGCGGCAGGACTCGAGGAGCCCGGCCGCCGCGCCGCGTGCACGCAACACCACGTGTGCCCCGAGGGAGTTGCCGATCGTCTTTTCCTGCCGCGCCACTTCGAGTGCACGGTTCACCTCGTCGCGGATCGCGATGAGACGTTCCCAGCGGCGGACCAGGGGCGGATCCAACAGCTTCTCGACCGACTCGGCGGTGGGGAAGTGGGCGAGATGAACCGAAGCCTCGTCGCGTGTCCCGAGGTGCTTCCACATTTCCTCAGCGGTCACCGGCAGAATCGGGGCGAGCAGACGGGCCAGCCCGTCCGCCATGACGTACATCGCCGTCTGCGCCGAACGACGCTCCGCTGATGTCGCCGCAAACGTGTAGAGGCGATCCTTCGAGACGTCCGCGTAGAACGCCGAGAGATCCACCGTTGTCAACTGATTGAGACGCTGGAAGATCCCGGGAAAATCGTAGGCGTCGTAGGCCTTCAGCACGTCCCGGGCGACCTCCCCATACCGGGCGAGCGCGTAGCGGTCGACCTCCTCCATGGACTCCAGCGGGACCATGTCGGTCGCTGGATCGAAATCGTAGATATTTGCGAGCAGGTACCTGCAAGTGTTGCGGATCTTGCGGTACGCCTCCACCACGCGTTGGAGGATCTGTTTGCCGACGCGCAGCTCATCGCGAAAGTCGCTGCTGGCGACCCACAACCGCAACGTTTCCGCTCCGCTCTCCTTGATGACCTCCTGCGGCGCGATCGTGTTGCCGAGCGACTTGGACATCTTGCGCCCGTCGACATCGATCACGAAGCCGTGGGTGAGCACCTCTCGGTACGGCGGCCGTCCGCGCGTGCCCAGCCCGACCAGCAGCGAGCTTTGAAACCATCCGCGGTGCTGGTCGCTGCCTTCCAGGTAAATATCAGCCGGCCAGGTGAGCTCGTCGCGAAAGGGCAGCACGGCCTCGTGGCTCGACCCCGAATCGAACCAGACGTCCAGGATGTCGCGCTCGCGTTCGAACGTCGTCCCGCCGCACCCCGGACAGGCAAGGCCCTCAGGAATGAACTCCTCGGTCGGCCGTTCGTACCACGCATCCGCACCGTATTCGTCGAACACCGACGCGGCACGAGCGACGAGCGACGAGGTCAGCAGGGCCTCGCCGCATGTGGCGCA
>JACDCA010000775.1 GCA_013694635.1 Acidobacteriota bacterium
GACGCATGGCTTGTCCTGAGCGCTGTCGAAGGAGACCTCGTCGAAGCCGCGTCCCACCAGCCCGCAAAGAGCGGCGATGGCGGCTTCCTCGTCGTCGCCGTCCACGGCAATGGTCACTGTACTTCCCTGCGCCGCCGACAGCAGCAGCAGTCCCATGATGCTCTTTCCGTCAATCTCACGTCCGCCTTTCGCCACGCGGACGCTGGCGGCAAAACTGCTCGCCAGGTGCACGAACTTTGCCGCCGCCCGTGCGTGGAGCCCCAGGGGATTGACGACCTTCATCGCGCAGGTCGTCACGCTTTTTCCCCCCGAAGCAGATCCGAGGCGACCCAGATCGCGTTGCGCCCGTGCTCCCTCATTTCACGAGCGACGGTGAGCAGATCTGCCGCCTGTTGCGGCCGCGCGAGCTTGATCAGCATCGGCAGGTTCACGCCGGTAATGACCTCGACGTTTGAACTGACAAACGTGACCCCCAGGTTCGCGGGTGTACCGCCGAACATGTCCGTGAGGACCAGTACGCCCGCGCCCTCCCCTTCGCCAGGCGCCAGGGCGGACACCCGCTCGATGGCCCGGCCAATCTCCTCCCGCGCGTGTTCCACTTCCTCGTGCCATCCGATCGACACCGCCGTGAAGTGCGGCAGGTCGCCGACGATCATCTCGGCGGAGTTGACCAGCTCGGTCGCGAGCTGTCCGTGCGTGACGACGACAACGCCTAACCGCACGTGGCCCGTCCTGAGCGAGCGCCAACGGCGCGAGTCGAAGGGCTACTCATTGCCAACGTCGCGGTGCCGGACGCGGATCCGGACGCCGCCGAGTCCCGACAGATTCTTCTTCAGTGCTTCGGCGATCGCGACGGAGCGATGACGCCCTCCCGTGCAGCCGATGCCGATCGTCAGATACGACTTTCCTTCCGTTACGTAATGCGGCACCAGGAACTTCAGCAGTTTCGAGGTATGGGTCAGGAACTGGCGCTTGGTTTTCGACTTGTCCAGGTACTTCATCACCTCGGCGTCGCGTCCGGTCAGCGGCCGCAGTTCCGGGACGAAGTGTGGATTCGGCAGAAACCGGACGTCGAACAGCAGGTCGAGATCCACGGGGATGCCGTTCTTGAATCCGAAGCTGAGGACCGTGACAACCAGCGGCTTTCCCGGCGCACGGCCCGCGGCCACGCCGGTGAAGGCCTGACGCAGCTCGTGCACGTTCATCTCGGACGTGTCGACGACGTGGTCGGCCATCTCGCGGATGCGTTCGAGCGTCTTGCGCTCTTCACGGATCCCTTCGATGGCTGAGCGGTCGTGCGCCAGCGGATGCGGCCGCCGCGTCTCACTGAACCGGCGCACCAGTGTCGGCTCGGCGGCCTCGAGAAAAATCAGCACGGGGTCCAGATTCCGCTTTCGCTTCAATGCGTTGTAGACGCGTGGAAACTCGCGCAGCATCATCCCCTCGCGAACATCGACAACGACCGCGGCGCGGGAGATTTCGCTGCCCGCGCGCTGCGTCAGGTCCGCCAAAGTCGGCAGAAGCGTCACCGGGAGGTTGTCGACGCAGAAGAATCCGAGGTCCTCCAGCGCCTTGATCGCCTGCGACTTGCCGGAGCCGGCGAGTCCGGTCAGGACTACGAACTTCGACGTGACCGCGGACCCCGCCGCGTGGCGGGCGGCGTGACGCTTTTCGCGGATCAAAGATCGTCCCCCTGGTCGAGCTCGTGCTCGGCCGTTCGCGTCGCCGGATCGAGCTCGCGGTGAATGCGGTCGACCAGCCGGCGCGCGGCGTGATGGCCGCGGCTCCGCAGCAGCTGATTGCGTGCCGCCACCTCGACCAGGATGGCCACGTTTCGACCCGGCGCGACCGGCATTCTCACCAGCGGGATGCGGATCCCCAGTGTTTCGTAGAACTCGTCGTCGATGCCGAGGCGGTCGTACTCGCGTCCGGATTCCCATCTCTCCAATTGGACGACGAGCTCGACCCGCTTGGACGTTCGCGTGGACGCCACGCCGAACAGGTCCTGCACGTTGATCAGCCCGAGGCCGCGGATCTCCATGTGGTGCCGCGTCAGTGCCGGGCACGAGCCGATGACGAACGACTGGGCCCGGCACCTCAGCTCGACGGCGTCGTCGGCGACAAGGCGGTGCCCGCGAACGACGAGGTCGAGCGCACACTCACTCTTGCCGATGCCGCTTTCCCCGACCACGAGGACACCGAGACCAAGGATGTCCATCAGCACACCGTGGACCACGCCGCGGGCTGACAGATACGCATCGAGCATCGCGGACAGCCGTGTCATCGCCTCGGGGGTCGTCGCAGCGGTGACGAGCAGCGGCACGGCAGCCTCCTCGGCGGCTGCCACGACTTCCGGCGGCGGCGTAAAGCCGCCGGTGACGAGCACGCAGGGCAGGTCGTGCGAGAAGACCCGCTTCAACGAGATGACGCGCTGTGCCGCCGACAGCGATTCTACGTAGCGGATCTCGCTTTCACCGAACACGAGCACGCGCCCGACATGCAGATAGGCGTCGAAACCGGACAGCGCGAGACCGGTCTTCTGGGGCTGAGGGATGATGATGCGCCGCTCCAGACCCGCACGGCCGGCCGCGAGGTCCAGGACGAGTGCGCGCGAATCCGCCAGATCTCGCAGCAGGGTCGCAACCGTCACGCCCTGCGGCGGCGCTGTATCCGTCATCGAGGTGATACGGACATTCTAACTGGATGCTGTCAATCTCTGACGCCTAACGCCTGAGCCCAATCAAGTGACCCGTTAGGAGTTAGACGTTAGCAGTTAGGCCTTACTCAAGCTCTATCAACCCGAGATTCCCGTCCTTGCGGCGATACAGGACGGTCAGCGCATCGTCGTCCGCATTACGGAACACGAGGAAGGTGTCGGGGCCGGCCTCGAGCCGCATGGCGGCGTCCTCGACCGACATCGGTTTGACGGCGTAGTTGCGCGCACGCACGATGCGCGTCGCCGGCGCGGCCGCCACGCCCCCGCCGTCGGCGCCTGCGGCGTTGGGCTCCCGTGGGGTCCGGCGGGCGGGTCCCTTGCGCCTCCGGTCGTCCCACTTGCCCTTCAGCTTCTTTGCCTGCTGCTCGATTTTCTGGGAGGCCTGCCGGATCGCGAGCGGCCAGTTGTTGCCTTCGCCGAGGCCCGTCAGCGTGTGATCGCCACGCGCGTGGATCACCATCTCCACCTTGTGACGGTATTTCTCCTTCGTCACGATCACCTGCGCCGACACGGCGGCGTCATTGAGAACGCGCTCGAGGGTCTTCAGTCTGCTGGTGATGAGCTGCCTGAGGTTTGGAGTGACTTCGACGTGCCGGCCGGTGATATCTAAACGCATTGTGAGCTTCCAGCTGCCAGCTTCCGGCTGCCAGCTCGAAGCACCGATATCTTTCCGGGCTGGGAGCTGGAGGCTGGAAGCTGGAAGCTAAAACAGCACCTTCCGCTGATTCGACGTCGGGATCTTCAGCTCCTCGCGGTACTTCGCGATGGTGCGGCGCGCGAGCATCAGCCCTTCCTTCTGCAGGATGCTGACGATCTTCGAATCGCTCAACGGCTTCCGCGGGTCTTCGTTCTCGATGATCTTCCGGATCCGCTGCTTGATCGTCACCGACGACACGCTGTCGCCGTACGAGCTGCTGATCCCACTGTGGAAGAAGAACTTCATCTCGAACACGCCCTGCGGCGTGTGCATGTATTTGTTGTTGACGACGCGGCTCACCGTCGATTCGTGCATGCCGATGTCGTTGGCAACGTCACGAAGGACGAGCGGCCGCAGGTGCTCGATCCCGTGATCGAGGAACTCCCGCTGGAAGTTGATGATGCTCGTCGCGACCTTGTGGATCGTCTTCTGGCGCTGGTCGACCGACTTGATCAGCCACAGCGCCGAGCGGAACTTGTCTTTGACGTACGCGCGCGTCTCGTCGCTGTTCTCGCCGAGGCTCTTGTCGAGCAGGCGCCGGTACACCGGGCTGATGCGCAGCTGCGGTAGCCCTTCCTCGTTCAGCATCGCGACGTACTGGTCTTCGACCTTCACGACATACACGTCCGGAATGACGTACTGCGACTGCGACGGGTTGTAGCGGCTGCCGGGCTTGGGATCGAGATTCCGGATGATCTCGACGTGTTCTTTCAGATCCTCGATCGTGAGGCCCAGCTTCCGGGCGATCTCCGGCACCTGGTGGTTCTGCAGCAGCCGCAGATGCTCGGTGATGATCTTTTCGGTGGCAGTCCCCTCCAGCCCGAGGTGCTTGATCTGCAGCCACAGGCATTCCTGGAGGTCTCGCGCGCACACGCCGATCGGATCGAAGGTCTGGAGGTGCTGAAGCCCCTTCTCGACTTCGATCACCGGCCACTCGCCCATCGCCGCGATCTCTTCAACGGAGGCAACGAGATAGCCGTCGTCATCGAGGTTGCCGATGATTGCGCGGCCGATTTCCTGCAGTTTTTCGTCGGAGGTCTGGAGCGAAAGCTGCCAGGCGAGGTGGTCGGCAAGCGAGGCTGCGCTCGACAACGTGTTCTCGATCGGCGGCAGCTCCTTGACTTCCTGCGGCGTGCGCGGCCGGTAGCCGTCATCCAGGTAGTCGCCGAAGAAGTATTCGTAGTCTGCGTCGTCCCAGGTATCGGGCTTGTCGGCCGTCGGTTGCTCTACGGGTTTCTCGGGCTGCTGCTGCTCGGCGGGCTGGAGCTCTTCGGTCTCGACTTCTTCGAGAAGCGGGTTCTCGACCATCTCCTGGTTCAGGAGGTCCGCAAGCTCCAGCGTGGACATCGGGAGGAGCTTGATCGCCTGCTGAAGCGATGGTGTGAGGATGAGCTTTTGGACGAGTTTGGTATGTAGCTTTTGCGCGATCGCCATGGGTCGAGGAGCCTAGGCCAATCTTAGTCCAATCGGAAGTCAGTGCCGAGGTAAATCCTCTTCACTTCTTCATCATCTGCAAGGCTTTGCGGCGTTCCGCTCTTGAAGATCACCCCGTCGTGGACGATGTACGCCCGGTCGGTGATCCGCAGAGTTTCGCGGACGTTGTGGTCGGTGATGAGCACGCCGATCCCGCGCGACTTGAGGTGAAAAATGATCTTCTGGATGTCGGTGACGGCGATCGGGTCGATCCCAGCGAACGGCTCATCCAGCAGCATGAACTTCGGCGAGATCACGAGCGCACGCGTGATCTCCACTCGACGCCGTTCGCCGCCCGAGAGGGTGTAGGCCGGGGATTTCGCGAGCGGCGTCAGACCCAGCTCGGCCAACAGCTCGCCCAGACGCGTGCGGCGCCCCTGCCGGTTGAGATCGATCGTCTCGAGGATCGCGTTGAGATTCTCTTCGACCGTCAGACCGCGGAAGATGGACGCCTCCTGCGGAAGGTAGCCGATGCCTTTCCGGGCACGGATGTACATCGGATCGCGGGTGACGTCATTCCCGTCGAGCAGCACGCGGCCGGAGTCGGGGCTGGTCAAGCCGACGACCATCGCAAACGTGGTCGTTTTGCCGGCGCCATTCGGTCCCAGCAGTCCGACCACTTCACCGGATGCGATGTCGAGGCTCACACCTCGTACCACCGTGCGCCCGCTGTAGGATTTCGTCAGCTCTTGCGTGTGTAGAGTGGCCATCAACGCTTGAGCGACGCGCACGGAACCGTTTCTGTCTTGCTCGGGATGATCCCGTTGCCGTCGATCTGGCCACGCTCGGCCCCGGCGCCCCTGAAGAACCGCACCGACGCTCCGGTACCAACGCGGCACGATTCCCCCGCTTCTTCGATCGTCGTCACCGGCGTCCCGATCATCAGGTACTGTTCGTCCGCCGCCGTGTATGTGAGGTGGGCTCCTGTTGCCGTGCGCACCCCTTCCTTGACGATGACCGCTTCGGGTCCTTTCGCATAGGCTTCCGCGCGTTCGAGCTCGTTGCTGCCAGCCGGCTTCAGGAACAGCTCGATTCTGTGTGCGGTGATGTCTCCCTGGGGACCGTTCATGCGCGCCTTCGCCGTATAAATTGCCAGACGCCTTGCATCGTCGTACACAAACGAGTCGGCTTGCCCGAGCATCTGGGCTCGTTTCTTCTGTCCAGTCTTGGCGTCGGTCTCGTCGAGGAAGAGCTCCGTCACGACGTCGCCGGTTGCCACCAGGTTCCCGTTCTTGTCGTCGAGAACGATCTTGTCGCCCTTGATCCTCGTTTCGTTCCCCTGCCACAGGTTGACGCTGCCCGTGTACGTGGCCGTAGAGGCGGATCCCTGGTAGTTCAGCCGGTTTGCGGTCACGAACGCTGGTTCATCCTGCTTGAAGACCGACGGCACGCGCGACTGCGCCGAGCGTCCCTTCCGGTCTTTCTTGACGAGAATCGTGCTCTTCACCTTGGTGTCGGCGTTCATATCGCGCGAGCCGATCGTGAAGTCGATCGTGCGCGCCGACACCGAGATCCTGCCGTCGTTGATGAGTGCAGAGGGTCCGGGATCTTCGGACGGCATCAGCTCGACGCGGTCCTTTTCGATGTAGTAGATGGCGCGCATGGCCTCCGCTGTCAGGTCCGGTGCATCGACGAACTTGACGTTGCCACGGAAGTCGGCTTTTTCGATGGCACCGAGGCCGGGCTTCGTTTCGACGATGAGCGTTTCCGATTTCGCGGTCCTGTCCACGGCGGCCGCCTTGCCCGCCGCCGGCTGTGTCTCGCGGAAATCCACCTTGCCACTGAACGTCGCCGTCTTCAAGCCGACATTCGGCGCGCCGCTCGCGACAAGAGCCGAGGAGCGTATCTGCTTCGCCGGTGCGTTGTTCTCGGACGGAAGATCTACCTGGACGTTTTGATTTGCCGCGAGGTGCGTGACCGTCGAACCATCGGGACCCATGCCGATGTTGATCGTCCGCGCGGTGATCTTTTTTCCGCCTGAGGCCCCCTCCATCTCGACAGCTGCCTGATCGACGAGATGGGCGGTCTGCAGTGTTCGGCCGTCTCCCGCATAGGTCAGATCGATGTCACGGGCCACCATCGACTGCGGCCCACCCTCGCCGCCGGAGATGCGGCTGTTGGCGCGCAACTGCATCATCTGGACGCGCTGGTTATCCGCGCTCAGCGTGATCGTGATGTCGTCGGCCTGCATGGCCCGGCCGCCGCTATTGATGCGCGCGTCTCTCGTCAGCTTCACGTAATGATCGGGCCGCGCCAGCCCTGCCGTGGCCGCGGAGCCGTCCATGCCGCCTTGACCCTTCGCGTCCGGTCCGACGGCGATCGTCGCCTTGTCGAGGATCCACAGCACATCGCGGTTGCGATCGTAGGTTGCGCCCTGCCCTGCCCCGCTCATGCGGTCCTTCGTGAAGGCCACGGCGCCAGGGATCCGGACAATGCCGTCCGCTTCGCTGTACGCCGCTTCGGCCGACTTGACCTCGAGGCCGTCGGCCGTGGTGAGCACGACGTCGCCTCTGAATGTCACCGTCTCCACGCCAGGAGGCTCCTGCTGCTTCAGCTTGATGTCCGCCTCCCTGGACACGATGACGATGTCCTTGCCCTCGCGATTCATGACCACGCGTGCGCCGCCGGTCACCATGAGTCGTCCGTCTGGAAACGTCGTGTGCGGCCCGATGATGGCCTCGAACACCTTGCGGTCGCCGTCGTACCGCGTGAAGGTAGCGCCGGTCGGGTTGTATAGCTCGGTCCCCTTCACCGGGGGCGGCGGGGGTGGCGCGTCAGGCGCGACCGTGGTTTTCTGCTTGCGCAGGGAGACGGTCACGGCCGCGACAAACACGACGACCACGGCGAGGAGCCCCAGCTGTGCGACAGGCTGCCATCTCATTGGTCGTCCATTGCCTTGAAATCGGCCACCGACAGTTCGAGGTACGTCTCCCCCTGGTATTCGTTGCGATCGAGCGAAAACGCGAGGTTCACGGCGGCGCGGTTCTTTTCCAGGAACTCGGCGCGTTCGGCGGCGCGCCACGCAATCGCGCGAAACCGCCGCCCGTCCTGGGCGAAGGTCATCTTGAGGTGCCGCTCCTTGATCGTCCGCGGCCCGTCGACGATCTCCACTCCGGACGCATGGAACACGGGCCGCGGGTTGGCGAGCCCGAACGGCCCCAGGAGGTCGAGCCCGCGGACCAGGTCATGGGTGATCGCGCGCAGCGACAGCGGGCCGTCGATGCGGAGCCGCGGCCGGAGTTGATCGGGCTCGATCACGTGATCTGCGTACGCATTGATGCGGGCGCGGAACTCCGGCAGGCGCCCTGCTTCCATTGTGAGGCCGGCCGCCTGCTTGTGGCCGCCGAACTTGACGAAGAGATCCGAGCAATGCTCGAGCGCCGCGAGGAGGTTGAAATCCGGGATGCTGCGGCACGATCCGTGGGCGATGTCGCCATCGATCGAGAGCACGATGGACGGCTTGTGGTACGTGTCGACCAGTTTCGACGCCACAATGCCGATGACGCCGCGATGCCAGCCGACGCCGCCCACGACCAGGACGTTGTGGGCGCCGACGGCGGGATCTGTCTCGATCGCCTTCTTCGCGTGCGCGACCAGGTCGGCTTCCTCCTGCTGGCGCCTGGTGTTCTCATCGCACAGTTGCTGGGCCAGGGCCCGCGCTTCTTCGCCAAGCGCTTCGTCGGTCGCGAGCAGGAGGCGCGCCGCGATATCGGGAGTGCTCATGCGCCCGGCCGCGTTGATGCGCGGCGCCAGCATGAAGCCCACGTGATAGCTGTCGATCGTTTTGCCCGTCAGTCCGCACGCATCCAGGAGCGACCGCAGGCCGATGGCGTGAGGGCCGCGTGACAGCGACGCCAGGCCATGGCTGGCAATAATGCGGTTCTCGCCGACCAGCGGCACCACGTCGGCCAGCGTGCCAATGGCGGCGATTTTGACGAACGCCGGCAGCCACTTGTTCTTGCCGGCACGATCGCACAGGGCCTGAACGAGTTTGAGCGCGACGCCGACGCCCGCCAGGTATTTATCCGGATAGGTGCAGTCCGGCCGCTTCGGATTGATCACCGCCAGCGCATCCGGGAGCGTGCCGTCCGGCTCGTGGTGGTCCGTGATGATCAGGTCGACGCCAAGCTCGCGCGCGCGTCGTGCGGCCTCTGCGGCGCGGATGCCGCAGTCGACCGACACGATCAACCGGACGCCATCGGCGTGAAGCCGCTCGATGGCCGCAGGCTGGAGCCCGTACCCATCCCGCACGCGCTCGGGCAGGAAGTGCACCACGTCGCCGCCGAGCATTTCGAGCGCGCGGCGCAGGATGACGGTGGAGGTGATGCCGTCCACGTCGTAGTCGCCGTGGATCGCGATCCGTTCGCGCTGCGCCACCGCGCGCTCGAGGCGCGGCACCGCACGGTTCATGTCGGCCAGCAGAAAGGGATCGTGCAGATGGTCCAGCGAGGGATTGAGGAAGCGGTCCGCCACCTCCGCATCCGCCAATCCGCGGAGGCACAGCAGACGCGCGATCGTCGGATGGACGTTCAGCGCGGCGGCCAGGGCCGCCGATTCTGCGTCATCGCACGGGAGGTGCTGCCAGAGGAGCGACTTCACAATGCTGAAGGCTGAAGGTTGAATGCTGAAGTAAGTATCAAGACCGAAGGCTGATCAACCGTTGCCGGTGTCAATGAACGCCGAACCTTCTTCTCCCATTTTGCGAAACTTGTCATAGCGGGCATTCAGGCGCGCATCCACGGTGAGGGCGGACACTTCCGCGAGCGAGTGCTGGAGCGCCTGGTCCACTAACCCTGTCGCCGCGGCATCGTCGTTGTGCGCGCCGCCGACCGGCTCGGGGATGATGCCGTCGATCAGTCCCATGGCGAGGAGGTCGGGGGCAGTAAGCTTCAATGCCGCCGCCGCCTCGACTTTCCGGTTTGCATCCCGCCACAGGATCGCCGCGCAGCCCTCCGGAGGGATGACGCTGTAGACGGCGAACTCCTGCATCAGCACACGGTCGCCGATGGCGATTCCCAACGCCCCGCCGCTACCGCCCTCGCCGCAGACGATCACGATGATCGGGACGTCGATCATCATCATCTCGCGCAGGTTCACGGCGATGGCCTCCGCGACGCCGCGCTCTTCGGATTCCATCCCCGGGTAGGCCGCCGGCGTGTCGATGAAGACGATGATCGGCCGCGCGAATTTCTGGGCGAGGTGCATGACGCGCAGCGCCTTCCGATACCCCTCGGGACGCGCATAACCGAAATTCCGGAAGATCTTCTGCTTTGTGTCCCGACCCTTCTGATGCCCGACGATGCACACCAGCGTGCCGCGGTATTCCGCGAAACCAGTCACGATGGCGTGGTCGTCGGCGAACCGGCGATCCCCGTGCAGCTCGTCCCAGCCCGTGAACAGCCGTTCGATGTAGTCGAGCGTGTTCGGCCGGCTCGGATGGCGGGCCACGAGCACCCGCTGCCACGGCGTGAGGGTCGCGTAGAGCTCGCCGCGGATCTGATCCGCCCGTTCTCGAAGACTGTCGATCGACCGCTTCCGCTCGGGCGTCTGCGGAAGCATGCTGAGCGCTTCGATCTCCTTCAGCAGGACGCCGACCGGCTCTTCGAACTCGAGAAGTTCAGCAGGCATCGTTCATCATCACACGTGACATTGCAGCCCTCTGAAGGGCTGGACTACGACGGTACACACCGGAATTCGACGCAACTCAGCGCAATTCCACCGAGCCGCTGCCGCACAACTGCTCAACCTCTAGTATGAGCCGGTCCGACGGTTTGACGCGCTGCGCGACTTCGGACCGGACGCGCAGGGGCTTGTCCTGCCCCTTGACGTCGAGCTCGAGAAACACGCGCCGGTCACCTCGATGCCGCGACAGCAGCTCTGCAAGGGCTTCGAATGTCGGACGCCCGTGGGGCGGCACCGACAGGTGGATCGACACTTCCTTCGTCGTCCTTTCCTTCAGCGCCGCGATCGGCATCAGCTCGGTGGCGACGATGCGGGCGGATTCCTCGTCTTTTTCGAACTTGCCGCGGACGAGCAGCATCGCATCCGCTTCGATGAACGTGCCGTGCTTGGCAAATGTCTCCGGGAACACGACCACTTCCACCGTTCCGCCGACGTCGTCCAGCATGAAGACGGCCATGCGGTCACCCTTCTTCGTCTTCAAGGGCCGGAGGCCCGCGACGATGCCGGACGCCCAGACGTCGGGAGCGGACGCCGTTAGGTCCGCCACCCGCTTTGCCCCGAATGCCGTGAGTTCGGCGCTGAACCGGTCGAGCGGATGACCGCTCATGTAGAACCCGAGGGCCTCCTTTTCGCCGGCAAGCTGCTGCACCTCCAGCCAGGGGAGCGCATCCGCCAGCGGTACAGACGTCGCGCCGCCGTCCTCAGCCGTGCCGCCGAACAACTGGTGCTGCCCCTTGTCGCGGTCCCGCTGCTGGCGGCCGCCGTGTTCCAGCGCGCGATCGGCAGCCGCGAAGAGCCGCGCGCGCGCGCGTCGCGCGTTGCCGTCCGAGTCGGGAGCGAGTGAATCGAAGGCCCCTGCCTTGGTCAGGCTTTCGAGCACCCGCTTGTTGACGAGCCGCAGGTCCGCGTGCTCGCACAGCGTGAAGAGAGAATCAAAGGGGCCGAGCTCCTTGCGCACCGAGAGGATCGACTGCACGGCCCCTTCGCCGACGTTCTTGACCGCACAGAGTCCGAACCGCACACCGTCCGGGCCGACGGTGAACGGGAGCTCGCTGCGATTGACGTCGGGGGGGAGGACCGGGACGCCGAGGTCCCGGCACTCCCCGAGGTACATCGCCAGCTTGTCGGTGTTGGCTGCTTCGATTGTCAGCAGCGCGGCCATGAAATGACGCGGGTAGTTCGCCTTGAGGTATGCGGTCTGGTAAGCCACCCAGGCGTAGGTCGTCGAGTGCGACTTGTTGAAGCCGTAGCCCGCGAAGAATTCCATCAGGTCGAAGATCTTGGTGGCCTTCTTCTCCGTCACGCCGTTCTTCATCGCGCCGGCGACGAATGCCTCCCGCTGCTTGGCCATGACCCTCGGGTCCTTTTTCCCCATGGCCTTGCGCAGGACGTCGGACTGCCCCATTGTGAAGCCCGCCAGCACCGCGGCGATGCGCATCACCTGTTCCTGGTACGCAATGACGCCGTAGGTGTCCTGCAGGATCGGCTTGAGCTGCGCGAGTTCGTACTTGACTTCGGTCTTCCCCTGCTTTCGCGAAATGTAGTCGTCCACCATGCCGCTCTTGAGCGGGCCGGGGCGGTAGAGCGCGTTGAGCGCGATCAGGTCATCGAGCCGTTCGGGCTTCGCTTTTCGCAGCAGCTCGCGCATCCCCGAGCTTTCGAACTGGAACACGCCGTAGGTTTGTCCCTCGCAGAACAGCTGAAACGTCTTCGCATCGTTCAGGGGGATCGCATCGATATCGAGCTCGATATTCTCGGTGCGCTTGATCTCGTCGAGCGCGTCGCGGATCAACGTGAGCGTGCTGAGCCCCAGGAAGTCCATCTTGAGCAGCCCGACGCGCTCGACGTCCTTCATCGCCCACTGGGTGACGATCTCGTCCTTCTGGCTCTTGTAGAGCGGCACGAACTCGGTCAGCGGCCGTGGCGCGATCACGACGCCGGCCGCGTGGACCGACGCGTGCCGCGTCATGCCCTCGAGCCTCATGGCGACGGCCAGCAGCTCCTTGACGCGCTCGTCCTTCTGCTCCATCTCCTTGAGGGCCGGGCTCTCGGCGAGCGCCTTCTCGAGGTTCATGTCCAGCGCCGGCGGAACCGCCTTCGCGACGCGATCGGCGTCCGCGTAGGGAATGTCCATCACGCGCGCCACGTCACGCACGACCGCGCGGGCCTTCATGGTGCCGAACGTGATGATCTGCGCCACGTTGGCGCGCCCGTACTTGTTCGTGACGTATTCGATGACTTCGCCGCGGCGACGCTCGCAGAAGTCGATGTCGATATCCGGCAGCGACACGCGCTCCGGATTCAGGAAGCGCTCGAAGATGAGGTCGTACGCAATCGGGTCGACATCGGTGATCCGCAGGCAGTACGCCACCAGGCTCCCTGCCGCGGAGCCTCGGCCTGGCCCGACCGGGATCCCCTTCTCGCGGGCGTGCCGGATGAAATCCCACGTGATCAGGAAATACCCGGGGTACTTCATCTGCCGGATCATGTCGATTTCGTACGTCAGCCGGCGCTCGTACTCGTCGAGCGTGTACTTCAGCGATCCACTGGCCGCGAGCTCCTTCAGCCGTGGCAGGCGCAGCGCGAAACCCTCCCGGACGATGTGCTCGAAGTATTCGTCGAGCGTGAACCCGGCGGGCACATCGAAGTTCGGCAGATAGCTGCCCGTCTCGGTCAGGTCGACGTTGCAGCGCTGTGCGATCCGGACGGTGTTCTGGAGCGCCTCCGGAAAGTCGCCGAAAACCTGCGCCATCTCCTCGGCGGACTTCAGGTAGAACTGGTCGCCGTGATAGCGCAGCCGGTCGACGTCGTTGACCGTCTTGCCTGTGCCGATGCAGAGCAGGATGTCGTGCGGTTTGTAATCCGTATTCCGCAGGTAGTGAACGTCGTTGGTCGCCACCAGCTGCAGCCCGAGCTCGGTCGCGATCGGCTGAAGCCCCTTGTTGACGGTTCTCTGCTCGTCGATGCCCTGGTACTGCATCTCGAGGAAGAAGTTGTCGCGCCCGAGGATGTCGCGGTACGCGGCAGCCGCCTCGAGCGCCTTTCGATGATTCTCGGTGCGGATCCCGCTTGCGACCTCTCCCTTGAGGCAGCTGCTCAGCCCGATCAGGCCCGTTGAATGCTCCGCCAGGAGCGCCTTGTCGATGCGGGGTTTGTAGTAGAACCCCTCCGTGTATCCCGAGGACACGAGCTTTATGAGGTTGTGGTATCCCTCTTTGGTTTCCGCCAGCAGGACGAGATGGTTGGCGGTTTCTCCCGGAGTGCCGCTCTTGGTCCGCCGGTCACCTGGCGCGACGTAGACCTCGCAACCGAGAATCGGATTCAGTCCGCGCTTGCGCGCCTGGTCGTGGAACTGGATCGACGAGAACATGTTGCCGTGCTCGGTGATCGCCGCCCCCGGCATCCCGAACTGCACCACCTTGTCGAGCAGCTCCTCGATCCGGCACGCGCCGTCGAGCAGCGAATACTCCGAGTGCAAATGCAGATGGACGAACTCGCTCATTCCCACTCGATGGTTGATGGCGGCTTCGAACTGATGTCGTACACCACTCGGTTGATGCCTTTGACCTCGTTGACGATGCGCGAGGAGATCGTGGCCAGCAACTCGTGCGGGAGGCGCGCCCAGTCCGCGGTCATGCCGTCCTTGCTTTCGACGGCGCGGACCGCGATCGTGTATTCGTACGTCCGCGCGTCACCCATCACGCCCACGCTCTGAATAGGCAGCAGGACGGCGAAGGATTGCCAGAGCCGCTTGTAGCACCCGGCCTTCTTCACTTCCTCCGACACGATGTGGTCGGCCCGGCGCAGAAGATGCAGCCGCGACTGCGACACCTCCCCGAGGATGCGCACGGCAAGGCCGGGACCCGGAAACGGCTGGCGCCAGACGAACTCTTCGTCGAGACCGAGCTCCTCACCGACCCGGCGCACTTCGTCCTTGAACAGCAGCCGCAGCGGCTCCACCAGCTTGAACCGCATCCGCTCGGGCAGACCGCCGACGTTGTGATGGCTCTTGATCGCCGCCGATGGCCCTACCACTGAGACGCTCTCGATGACGTCGGGATACAACGTTCCCTGGCCGAGAAAGTCGAACGATCCGAGCTTGGTCGCTTCCTCCTCGAAGACGTCGATGAACGTCGCGCCGATGATCTTGCGCTTCTGCTCCGGATCCGTGATGCCGATGAGGCGCGTCAGGAACAGGTCCGCGGCATCGGCGAACACAAGCGGCAGCGCGAGGCGTTCGAAACGGCGCCTGATCTGCTCGCCTTCGTCCTGACGCATGACGCCGTTGTCGACCAGGATGCACGTGAGCCGGTCACCGATCGCGTGATGGATGAGCATCGCGGCGACGGTCGAATCGACGCCACCGCTGAGGCCGCAGACGACACGCCCATCGCCGACCTGCTGCCGGATCCGCTCCGTCGCCTCCTGCACGAACGACTTCATCGTCCAGTCGCCGGTGCACCCGCAGATGCCGTAGGCGAAATTGCGGAGGATCTCGAGACCGAAATCCGTGTGCGCCACTTCCGGATGAAACAGCAACGCGTACAGGCGGCGATCCGCGAACGCCATGGCCGCCACCGGCGCGTTGGCGCTCGTTGCCGTGATCTCGAACCCAACCGGAGGCGCCTTGACGAAGTCGCCGTGACTCGCCCAGACGCGGAGCTCGGTCGGCACCGACGCGAACAGCGGCGCGTCGCGCGTGATCTGGATCGTCGCGAGTCCGAACTCGCGGTGCGGCGCAGGCGCCACCTGCCCCCCGAGTGCGTGGGTCATCAACTGCATCCCGTAGCAGATGCCAAGCACCGGCACACCGGTGTCGTACACCGCGGTGTCGCAGTGCGGCGCGCCGGCATCGGAGGCGCTGTTCGGTCCGCCCGACAGAATGATGCCGGCCGGCTTTCGCGCTCGGATCTTTTCGATCGGCGTATCGAACGGCAGGATCTCGGCGTAGACGGACAGTTCCCGCAGCCGGCGCGCAATCAGCTGGGTGAATTGCGAACCGAAGTCCAGCACTACGATGGTCTGGTGATTCACTGTGAGGTCGGGCGGATGGGACACGGATCGAGCTGTCGGATGGCGCTATTATAAGGTGTGAAGACGGCCGGCACCACCATATCTTGTAGGTTTGTTGCCCTGCCGGCGTTGTTTCTGTTGCTTGCATTCACGGCAGCGCGCGCACAGGCGCCGGTGCCGCAACTCCCACCCGAACAGCCGCCGGTGCAGGAACTGCCACCCGGAATCCGGTGGTCGGTTCCAATTGCTGCAGCTCCGACGAGTGCGCCGGCGATCGCCGGTGACCGCGTCTTCCTGGCCTCGCTCCCCGGCATCGTGTCGGTCCACGACGTCAAGGACGGCAAGGAGCTCTGGCGCGAGCCGATCAATCCGGAACAACCCATCGCCGTCGAGGGTCCACACGTATTCATCGCCTCCGGAGAAGCGGTACAGGCACTCACGGTTGCAGACCACGCCGCCGTGTGGCGCAGATCGACGGGCACGATCACGGCGCCGCTCGTCGTCAAGGAAGGGTGGGTCGTCGCCGCGTCAGAGACGCGGATGACTGCGCTCCGGGCCAGCGACGGTTCGGTCGTCTGGCAGCGCGACACCACCGCACTGCAGAAAGAGCGTGCCGCCATCGACGGCAACACTTTGTTCGTTCCGCTGGCGAACGGGCGGTTGCAGGCGGTCGATCTCGCCAACGGCGCCGTGCGCTGGGAGAGTCCGCTGGGCGGTTCTCCGGCCGAGCCGGTCGTCGTCGGTGGCCGGATCTACGTCGGGGCGACCGACAAGTATTTCTATTGCGTGAACGCGTCGAACGGGAAGCGTGTGTGGAGGTTCAAGGTCGGGTCATCCATCCGCGGGCGCGCCAGCACGGACGGCGATCGCGTCTTTTTTGCCGGACTCGACAACTTGGTTCGCGCCCTAAGCCGGACCAGTGGCTCGCAGCGTTGGCAGCGCGGGATCCCGTTCCGCCCGTTTGCCGGGCCATCTGTCGCCGGGGGTTCCCTGTTCGTGGCGGGGCCGGTGAACGAGATGCTGATGCTCAACCCCGTCAACGGGACCGAGACCGGACGGCTCAAGTTTCCGGAACCGCTGGTGACGGCGCCCGCGGTCGGCACGCTAACGACTGGCGAAGTCGTGGTGGCCGCCGTCACCGGCGGCCTCAATGAATCCTGGAAGTTGATCCTGGCCTCGCCCGTCGCGGCGAAGCCTAGCGGGACACCGCAGCACTGACGGCCAGTTCCTCGCGCACGACGGCAGCGAGACGCCCGACACCTTCCCTGATCTTTTCGTGGGAGGGGGCCGAGAAGGCGAGCCGGATGATGTTGTGCCCGCCGCCATCAATAAAGAAGGCCGAGCCGGCGACGTAGATCACGCCCGCCGCGACCGAGCGCGCCACCATGTTTTCGGTATCGATCTGCGCTGGCAGGGTCGCCCAGAGGAAGAACCCGCCGCGAGGAGCCGGCCAGCTCACTTCGTCCTCGGCGAACTCGCTTCTCAACGCCTGCACCATGACGTCGCGCTTCGCCTGGTAATGGCACCGGAGGATCGGAAGCTGCCGTTCCAGCACGCCGCGACGCATGGCTTCGTAGATCACGCGCTGGTCCAGCGCGCCTGTGCAGAGGTCTTCCGCCTGTTTTGCGAGCTCGAACTTTGCCGTAAGCGGAGCGGCCGCATCGATCCATGCGACCCGGTATCCCGGCGCAAGCGTTTTCGAAAAGCTGCTGAGGTAGACGACTCGTCCCCCGTCGTCATCCGCCCTGATCGGACGCACGTCCGCTTCTGACGCCGAGTCTTCGAAGTACAGCTCGCGATAGGGATCGTCCTCGACGATGAGGACGTTTCGCCGCCCGGCCCATGCGAGGAGCCGCTGGCGCTTTTCGAGGCCGATGAGGAGCCCGGTGGGATTCTGAAAATTCGGGACGAGGTACAGCACGCGCACGCGCCGTCCTTCGCCCACCACCCGCTGATGAATTGCGTCGAGCGCGTCGAGATCGACGCCGTCGGCCTCCTGCGGGACGCCGATCATCGTCGCCAGGACATTTCGAAAAGCGGTGATCGCCCCCGTGTAGGTCGGCAATTCCACCAGCACCACGTCGTCGGGATCCAGGAGCACGCGCGCCACCAGGTCGAGGCCCTGTTGCGAGCCCGTGGTAATCAGCAGATTCTCGCGTGTGGTTCTGACACCACGCGCCTGCATGATTCCGGCGATCGACTCGAGCAGCGGCTCGTACCCGCGGGTCGGTCCATATTGCAGCACGCTGCCGTCGCGCCCGCTGAGGAGTTCGCGGGCGATCTCGCTGAAGTCGCTCCAGGGAAACGTGTCTGGCGCCGGGTATCCCGGCGCGAAGGAGATGATCTCGCGCGACTGCGCCAGCACGGTTCCCATCCGGCGGATGGCGGATCCGTGCATGTGCCCTGCCGCGCGCGAAAAAAAGCTCTCGTAATCGATCATGCTGAACGTTGTCCGGAAAGGCCCGGCGGCATGCCACGCAGCGGCGCTACCCCTCGCGTGTAGAGCCGGTATTGAGCGAGGTACCCGCCGAGCGCGGTCAGCGCCAGGTACTGAAAGACGACGCCGCGCAGGAACCACGCCGCGAACTGCAGCGGCACTACCGCCAGCCCGGCGAAGGGGACGAACGCGATCAGCCCGAGACCTGCGGTCGCCAGGATCGACGCGACAGTCGCGAGCCCCACGAGCAGGAGCACGACGCCGAAGATCGCAGCGATCTCGCGTAGCGCTCCACGCGCGAACTGCAGGAGCTGCCTGGCCGCGGTCCGCACGCTGACATCTTCGACCGCAATGATCATCTGGATCAGGAGATAGCACAGATTCACGAGGGTGATCCAGACCACCAGCACGCTGGATGCCAGCGCCGCAATGACTGTCCACCCGAGCAGGATCGGCGTACCGTCGGCGAGGGCGTACCCTCCGACGATGATGACGAGATACACGATCGCGGTCACCGCGTACGCAATCAGGAGGCATCCGCCAAGGCGCACGTAGCGGCGCCAGAAGTGGCGGCAGGCGTCCAGGAACGAATCGATGTGCACGCGGCTCAGACGCCGCAACGCTTCGAGCCTGAGCGGCGGCCGCTCGATCGTTCCCGCGGCGACTTCCGCGGTTGCGAGCAGCGAGACGGTTCCTCCCTTGACGATGAACGTCAGCGCGGATCCGCCGAGCAGGACAATGAGAAAGGCGAGCGCGAACGCCACAAGCGCGATCGGGTTTGCGCGCAGCGCCGTGAACACGGTTGCAGCGATGTCGCGCGCCCCTCCGCCGAGGACGTCCTCGACGTCTGCCTGCAGAAGCAGCATGACGAGGAACACGCCGCCGATCGTGGGCACCGCCAGCAGGAGCTTGAGCGTGGCTTCGGCGATGAACTGGACGAAGACCAGCGGCCAGTTTGCGGCGGCGACGAGAGCGCCGCGCTTCAGTGCGGCTTTCAGAGGAAGCGAGTGTGTCATCGACGCGCCTCTGTAAGTTTACCCTTTGCGGTATTCTGCTGCTCGGGTGCCTTCCTCCGAGTCTTCACGCTTTCGTCCGCGTCGCGTGAGCTGGCGGCGCCTGCTGGCCTGGGGCCTGGCGGTCGCCGGAGCGACGGCGGTTACGGCGTTCGCACTCGAATGGAAGCGGTTCGGCACGAACGCCGCAGAGGCGGTTGCGCGGACCGACGCGGAAGTGCGCGGCCAGTTCGCGGAGATGACGGCGGTCCTCGCGCGCGTCGGTTCCGCAATTGCCGCCGATCCGGGTGCGGCCACGGCCCTTCAGTCCGGACCGGACGCCGCGAAGGCCCTCTTCGACGTCGTCGACCGGCACAGCCGCGCCGTTGTCGACGACCTCGGTATCGCCGTCACCGTCTACGAACAACCCGGCAGCACCGCGGTCGCCTGGGCGGGTCGTCCCTCCGACATCCCGGGCGAGCGCACGCGCGGGACGAGCGCCTGGTTCGTGACGCCGTCCCCGCTCGGCCTTCGCCTGGTCCACGTCCTGGCGATTGGCCCCGCCGACCGGCCCATCGGCGTCGTCGCAGTGGAGTCTCCGCTCTCTCCGGCGCCGGCGGGCGCGTCGATCGCGCGCGCCGAATACCTCTTCGAGACGCGCGTCGGTCCCGCATCGCTTCGCATGCAGTACGAGGGGGCCGGCGATCAACCGCGGCCGAACACCATTGTCTTGCGCGCGCCCGGAGGAGAGGCGCTGGTCGAAGCGTCGCTGGCTCCCGACCAGATCGAACTCGCGCGCCGGACGTGGCGCCGCCGGGCTGCATCGGTGGTGCTCGTCGTTCTGGCCGTCACGCTGCTGCTCCTCATCGGACCAGCACTCGACAAGCGTGCCGCCGCACCCGACGACAGGACCTACGCCGTCGCGAATGCGGCGGCGGTCCTGCTCCTGCTCGCGGGATCCGCGGTCCTCTATGTTCCGATGCGCCTGGGACTCGAGTACGGATCGCGGGCGCACGCACCGCTGTTGCTGTTTGGCGCAACGGCCGCGGCACTCGTCGCGCTGCTGGCGTCACCGGTAGCCAGGTTGCGGATCCGGTGGCGCGGCGCTCGACGATCGTTCGCCGACCGCGCGCTGCAGTTTGCCGGCGAGCAGACCCTCGCGGGGCTCATCGTCGCGGGGATCATCGCGGTCTTCGATCGCGCCCTGCAAGCCGTGCTGGACGACGCCTCTGTCGATCTGCGTCATTTTTCGCTGCACCCGTGGAGCGCGGAGCGGCTCACGCTGCTCGGAGGCATTCTCGCGTGCCACCTGGCGGCACTGTGGTCGGCGACCCTTGTGTTCGCGACGGCTGTCGCACGCTGGCGCGCGAGACGGACGTGGCGTGTCGAGCGGCTGGCCGCGCTTGTGTGCTGGGTTGCTCCGGCGATCGTCATCGCGGGCATCGCGGCTTCGCGAGAATGGCCGATCCCGGCGCGGGGCGTGATCGTCATGGTCGGTGTCTGCGGGGTGGCGGGGCTGCTCACCTCTCGTGGCGTCGCCTGGTTCCGCCATGCGACTGTTGCAGGACGAATCCTCGCGCTGTTCATCGCCTTTCTCATCCCCTCGTTGCTCCTCTATCCGTCCGTGAATTACTTCACGGAACGGAATGTACGCGGCGTCATTGCCACCCGCTACACCATCGAGGCCCAGAACCACTACCAGACGCTGCAGGAACGGCTGGCGGAGGCACGCCGGGAGATCGACGGCCTGCCGCTCGCCGAACACGTCAGAACCGGAGCTGTCCCGGCGGCTGCGCCGCGGCCTGACAGCGCGTTCTTCGTCTGGAAACAGACGGCGCTCGCACGCGAACGCCTGACATCCGCGGTCGAGCTGTACGACGCGACCGGCGCGCTGGTAAGCCGCTTCGCCCTGAACTTTCCCGAATACACGGCCGTCACGCAGCCTGGAAGCGCCGGCGCGTCGTGCCAGTGGGACGTCTTCGGCGAGGCAGCACTATTCGGCTCGGAAGAACGCCGCATGCTCCATGCGGGACGCAACATCTGTGAAGGCGAAGGGGCGGACGCCAGGATCCTTGGCGCCATCGTAGTCCACGTCGTTCCTGACTACCGGACCTTGCCCTTCATCACCTCACAGAGCCCTTATTTCGAGCTGTTTCGGTCGGGTAAGGGGGCGCCGGTCGAAGGCACGACAGGGAACGAGATTGCGACGGTGATTTACGGATGGGGCCTGACTCCGTTGTATGCCTCAGGCGCCCTTGCATGGCCCATCAGCGAGGATCTCTTCGCGCGGATCTATCGCTCGCGCGAGGCCTTCTGGACGTCGATTGGCCGCGGCAACTCGCGCTGGCACGTGTATGTGTCGAACGACCGCAGCGGCATTTATGCGATCGGCTACCCCGCGCTCAGTCTCTTCGACCGTCTCGTTCATCTCGCGGAATTGACGACCCTGGCCGGGACCGCCTATGTGCTGGTGCTGCTCGGGACCGCCGGATTCACCCGTATCGCGCGCGAGCGGCCGCGCGTCGGGCGCGCCTTGCTCCTGGAGATCCGCGCGAGCTTTTATCGAAAGCTGCTGCTCGCCTTCATCCTGGCGTCGATCATCCCCGTGCTCACGCTGGCGTTCGTCATCCGCGCGTACTTCGCCGGCCTGCTCCTCGAAAACGTCGAAGCGGTCGCGGCGAGGTCGGCGTTTGTCGCGCAGCGGGTCATCGAGGAGTCGTCCGCGCTGCAGCGCGGCGCCGGCCGGCCCGTCGCCTCCCCCACTGATGACGACATGATCTGGATCAGCCAGGTGATCGACCAGGACGTCAACGTGTTTCAGGGGCCGCACCTGGTCGCCACGAGCGAGCTCGATCTGTTCGAGTCCGGACTGCTGCCGACGCGCACGCCGGACCAGGTGTACCGCGCCATCGCGATCCAGCGTCTGCCCAACTTCGTCGGCGAGGATCGAATCGGCGCTGTCCCCTACATGATTGCGGCCGCGCCGGTTCGCGCTGGCGGCGAGGATGCGATCCTCACGGTGCCGCTTGCCAACCAGCAGCGCGAGATCGAGCGGGAGATCGACGAGCTCGATCGAGGCGTCCACCTTGCGGCGCTCTTCTTCATCCTCGTCGGGGCGGCGATCGGGCTGTCGATGGCGGAAAGGATCGCCGACCCCGTTCGCCGGCTGACGCTCGCCACGCGCCGTATCGCGCGCGGCGAGTTCGACGAGCGGATTGCGGTGCGCTCCGTCGACGAGTTGCGACGCCTGGTCGACGCGTTCAACAGCATGGCCGCCGAGCTCAAGGCGCAGCGCGATCAGCTCGAGAAAACGCACCGGCTCGAGGCCTGGGCCGAGATGGCGCGGCAGGTCGCGCACGAGATCAAGAACCCGCTGACGCCCATCCAACTTTCCGCCGAGCATCTGCGTCGCGTGCATGCCGACCGTGGCGAGCCCTTGGGCCCCGTGCTCGACAGTTGCGTGACGGCGATCCTTGGTCAGGTGCGCCTGCTGCGGCAGATCTCGTCGGAGTTCTCCAGCTTCGCGTCTTCGCCAACCGCACGCCCTGCCGCCGTCGATTTGCCCGAAGTCGTCAGCGAGGTAGTCGAGCCATATCGGACGGGACTTGCGGGACGAATCGACATCCACAACGACGTAGCCCCGCCGCTTCCGCGGGTCTTCGTCGACCGCACGCTGATCGCGCGCGCGCTCTCGAACATTGTCGAAAATGCCCTGCACGCAATGCCCGGCAAAGGCTCGCTGACCCTGGCCGCGGAGGTGGAAGGATCTGCCGTCCTCCTGCGGATCCGCGACACCGGCGTTGGCATGGACGACGATGCGCTGGGGCGTGTGTTCGAGCCTTACTTCTCCACCAAGGCGACAGGTACCGGGCTCGGCCTGCCGATAGCGCGCCGGAACGTCGAACTGAGCGGCGGCGAGATCAACGTGGAGAGCGAAAAGCAGCGCGGAACGGTCGTCACACTACGCCTGCCGATCGCGAGCTGAGTCGACCGTGGCCGTCCTGAACTCGGGGGCCACGTGGTGACGGCGGTGGATGCGCCCGATCCCCCAGAACACCAGCCCGAACAGGACGTAGGAGTACGACATCACCACCAGCGCAACGCGCGGATAGACGGCGATGAGCGCCAGGGTCGCGGCGGCCAGGAAAATTGCGAGGTACGATCGGCGCCAACCGACTTCCATCGCCTTGACGCTCCTGAAACGGATCGTGCTCACCATCAAGAGCGCAGGCACGAGCACCAGCGCCAGGGCCGGCAGCGCCGCTCTCCATTCATGCAATCCGCT
>JACDCA010000007.1 GCA_013694635.1 Acidobacteriota bacterium
CGAGATCCGCATCGGCCAGGACGACGATTGGATTCTTCCCCCCCATTTCGCATTGGCACTTGATGCCGCGCGCGGCGGCTGCGGAGTACAACCCTGTGCCGACGTCGGTGGACCCGGTGAACGACACGGCCTGGATCGCGGGGTGCTTGACAATCGTGTCGCCAACCTCGCGTCCACCGCCGAAGACCAGGTTCAGCACTCCTGGTGGAAGGCCGCATTGCTCGAAGACTTCGACGATCAGTGCGGCTGTCAGGGGCGTCAGGCTCGCGGGCTTGAAGACGACGGTGTTGCCCGAGACCAGCGCCGGCGCCATCTTCCACACCGGAATCGCGACCGGGAAGTTCCACGGCGTGATGATCGCGACCGGGCCCACCGGCTGTTTCACGGTGTAGCAGAAATTGTGCGGGAGCTCGGACGGGATGGTCTCGCCGGTGATCCGCCGTGCCTCGCCGGCAAAGAACTCGATGACGTTGATGGCGCGCTGCACTTCGCCGCGCGCTTCTACCAGCGTCTTCCCCTCTTCGCGCGTCAGGGCTTCGGCGATCTCTTCTTTGCGCTGCTCCATCCGGCGCTGGACGCGGTAGAGCAGTTGCCCACGAACGGGCGCAGGCGTGTTGCGCCATCCGGGATAGGCGCGCAATGCCGCGTCGCACGCCTCTGCCGCTTCAGCCGCCGATGACGACGGCGCCTCCGCAACGACCTCGCTGGTATCCGCAGGGTTGACATCCTTGACGCGCTTGCCTTTCGACTCGCGCCACTCGCCGCCGATGAAATTGTTGAGTTGTCTCATTCTGGAATAGCGGAAAAGGGGACAGCCACCTTTTCCGGTGGAAACGCTACGTAAAAGGTGGCTGTCCCCTTTTCCGAGCCTACATAGCTGTAATAGCGCCGTAAGTCTCCGGACGACGGTCGCGGTAGAACTGCCACGTGTTTCGTACTTGCTGGATAAGCCCGAGATCGAGATCGGCGACGACGAGCTCGTCCTGGTCGCGGCTGCCGATCGAGAGGATCTGCCCGCGCGGATCGCAGAAGTAGCTCTGGCCGTAGAACTCGCCGATGTTCCACGGCGCTTCGACGCCGACGCGGTTGATCGCGCCGACGAAGTACCCGTTGGCCACCGCGTGCGCCGGCTGTTCGAGCTTCCAGAGGTACTCCGAAAGACCCGCGACAGTGGCGGACGGATTCATGACGATCTCGGCGCCGTTGAGCCCGAGAATGCGCGCCCCCTCGGGGAAATGCCGGTCGTAGCAGATGTAGACGCCCACCTTGCCCGCCGCCGTGTCGAATACCGGATACCCGAGGTTGCCCGGCCGGAAATAGAATTTTTCCCAGAAGCCGGGCGCGACGTGTGGAATGTGATGCTTGCGGTACTTCCCGAGATACTTTCCGTCCGCATCAATGACCGCGGCGGAGTTGTAATAAAGGCCGGTGATCTCTTCCTCGTAGATCGGGACAACGATCACCATGCGATGCTGCTTTGCGAGATCCTGCATCAGTTTGATCGTCGGTCCGTCGGGGATCATCTCCACCATTTCGTACCAACGCGGCTGCTGCTCGGCGCAGAAATAGGGGCCGTTGAACAGCTCCTGCAGGCAGAGCAGCTGCACCCCTTGTTTCGCCGCCTTCTCGATCAGCGGTATGTGCTTGTCGAGCATCCGCTGTTTGATCTGCTCAGCTGTGCCGTCCAGTGAGATGTCCGCCTTCATCTGGATGAGCCCGCCTCTGACGATCCGTCCCATGCTGTCCTCCGCCTTGCGCGAAGATACCATGTAGTCGTCAGTCGTCAGTCGTCAGTCGCCCGTCGCCAGTTGTCGACTATCGATTGGAGACTGACGACTAGCGACTGACGAGGCGGTGGTAAGATGCGCGTTTCCCAGGAGGAAGCCGTGGCCGTCGACCTTTCCGTGACTTTCACCGGATTGCGCTTCAGCAACCCGTTTCTGCTCTCGTCGGCGCCTCCGACCGAGTCCGAGAGCAACATCATGCGAGCCTTTGAGGCGGGCTGGGGGGGCGTCGTCACCAAGACGATCGGCCTGCACCCGGTGACGAATGTCGCCGGGCCGAAGACGAAGTTCCTGCGGACCGATCCGGTCACGACGCGGATGTCGATGCAGAAGCGGCCCGGGACGGCGCTGCACTCGTCCTGGAACTGGGAGCTGATCTCCGACAAGACCATCGACTGGTGGCTGCCGCGGATCGAACGGATCAAGAAGGCGTTTCCGGATCACATCCTCGTCGCCTCGATCATGGCCGGCTCCGGCAGCGACACGGAGCTGCGCCACTGGCAGGAGCTGGCGACGGGCTGCCAGGACGCCGGCGCCGACGCGTTCGAGTTGAATCTCTCGTGTCCGCACATGGACCGCCAGGACATGGGGTCCAACGTCGGCAAGGATGCCGGTCTGATCTCGGTCGTGACGAAAGTCGTGAAGGAAGTCGCGAAGGTGCCTGTCTGGTGCAAGTTGACGCCGGCGACCACCGACATCGCGGCGGAGGCAGGCGCCTCCTTTGCCGCGGGCGCGGACGCGATCGTCTCGTCGAATACGTTCCCCTCGCTTCCGCCCATCGATGCGGCGACGCTCGAGTTCGAGATGAACGTCGATGGCTACGTCTCGAGCGGCGGGCTGGGCGGTCCCGCCATCCTGCCGCAGTCGCTGGCGAAGATGTCCCAGATGACGCAAGTGTTCCCGGACAAGTCGTTCTCGGGCATCGGCGGCATCTCCGACTTCTCACACGCGCTGAGCTACCTGCTGCTCGGCTGCGGCACCGTCCAGGTCTGCACGGCGGCGATGCTGGATCACGCGATTGGTCCGACTGTCATCAAGGCTCTCAATGAAGGGATGACGGCGTTTCTCGAAGCGAATGCGGAGCGGGGATGGAAATCGCTCGAAGACTTCCGCGGGATTCGGCGCGACCGGGTCGTGACGCACTCGAAGATCCGCCGCCCTGACGGAAAGGAGTACTTCGGCGGAAAGGATGCGCCCGAGGGTTATGCGGCGCCGTCCATTTCGGCAGCACCGGCTCTCACTGAGTCTTCGTGAACGCTTGAAAATTGTCTCCTGATCTCGCTCGCCCCTTGTGAAGGAAAGCTCGCTGGCCGCTTCCCGCCTACGTATCTACGTAGTTACGCCGCGGTAGTACGCGGGAGTACAAACATTCCTCACGGGCCGGCTTCTGCCGCACAGCCAGGGAGATCCAGCAATGACGAACCGAATGGGCACGGCGATCGTTCTCCTCGTACTCGCGCAAGGACCAGCCGGCTGTGGCGGCTCGCCGACAGGACCGCAGTCGAATGGTTCCGCGCTCACGGTGACGGCGATCTCTCCGAATGCCGGCTCGACCCTCGGCGATTCAACGGTGTCGATCCAGGGAACTGGTTTCCGGGCCGGCGCCACCGTGACGCTCGACGGCGCTGCGACGAACGTCAACGTCGCCAGCACCACATTGATCGTTGCAAGAGTCCCGGCCCATGGCGCTGGAACGGTCGATGTCATCGTGACGAACCCGGGTGGGTCGAGCAGCAGACTGAGCGGAGGTTACACATACTTCGTTGTCCCACCGATGTCGGTCCCACCGATATCGGTCACAGAGATTTCTCCGAGCGCGGGATCGACGGACGGCGGCACCCCTTTGAAAATAACGGGTACTGGATTCCAGCGAGGCGTGACCGTGACAGTCGGAGGCATCCAGCGATCGATCCATCTGGAAAACGCAGTCGCCATCCACTTGACAGCCCCGGCCCACGTCGCAGGGGACGTGGATGTCGTTGTCACCAATCTCGACGGCCAGACCGAGACGCTGATCCGCGGGTACACCTACGCGTTGCCCCAGTCCTTTGATTTCAACGGTGACTGGGAGGGGGTAGCGGCCCGGGGTGATTACGACGAAAGCCTTCGATTCACGATTCGGAATAACACACTGACGAGCATTTCGTGCGGCAGCTCCGGAGTCCTGCTCGTCACGCCGCCAGCGCCGATCAGCAACGGACAGTTCTCTTTCTCTTCAGACGAAGCGATCAGCATGTCCGGCAGGATTCTTTCCGCGTCTCAGGCCATTGGAGCAATTCAGATCCCACCTTGCGGGGAATCCTGGTTCGCCAGAAAACAGTAGTATCGAGGGCCGGCGAACGATGGGCTGCCTGGAAGCACGGGCAATGACGACCACGACGCCTGTTCCGGGCACCGGCCTGCCCCCCGGGCACGATTCGGGACTTCACCGAGATCAGAGCGGCCGGCTGTGGTTCGCTTTCTCGCAGAGTGGATTGGTACTGTTCTCCTGGTCTCGTGTGAAGGAAAGCTCGCTGGTTCCGACTGTTTCCATGAACAATATCGCTGACACACCGCAAACGCATGCCGGCCGACTGCCTGACGGCCCTGTCCGGGTCGTGATCATCGAGGATCTTCGCGAGGTGCGGGAAGGTCTGACGATGCTGATCAACGGCACCAGTGGGTTTCACTGCGCGGGCAGCTACCGCACGATGGAAGAGGCTCTGAGCGGCATCTCGGGCACGAGACCCGATGTGATCCTGACCGATATCGGGTTGCCTGGCATGAACGGGGTCGAAGGCACCCGCATCCTGCGCGAACGCTTTCCACAGGTACCCATCCTGGCGCTCACCGTCTACGACGACGACGACAATGTGTTCAACGCGATCTGTGCGGGTGCGTCCGGCTATCTGTTGAAGAACACGGCGCCGGCCCGCCTGCTGGAATCGCTCAGGGAAGTGGTCGACGGCGGGGCACCGATGTCGCCGGACGTCGCGCGCCGCGTGGTGACGCTGTTCCGTCAGTTTCGTCCGCCGGCGCGCGCCTCGTACCATCTGACCCCGCAGGAAACCGAGCTGCTCAAACTGCTGGTCGAGGGGCACCATTACAAGACGGCCGCCAGCGCCATGGGCATTTCGACCAATACCATCTCCTTCCATCTGAAACACATCTATGAAAAGCTGCAGGTCCACTCCA
>JACDCA010000028.1 GCA_013694635.1 Acidobacteriota bacterium
GGCAGCAACGCCGCGCGGCCGCTCTTCTTGAGATACGCCAGGCTGATGGCAATAATGAGAAATGCTTCGAGCCCCTCTCGAAGGGTGATGACAAAGGCCTGCAGCATGAAGGACAACCCTCGAATAATGAGACGGATCGCGTTTTCAAAGCGTAATCCGGGATATCCGACCAGTCAAGTCGGGTATTCAGGAGGGTCAATCTGCGCGTTCGGCCGGTCGATCCACGGGCGTCTGCGACTCGCTAGTCCTGCCGTAGCGCTGTGATCGGATCCAGACGGCCTGCACGGCGGGCGGGTAGCCAGGCGGCCGCCACGGCGACGGCGTAAGCGCCGGCGCCAGACCGGCGGCAACTCCGGCGAGAATCGTAGTGATCGACGCGGCCATGAAGACGCGGACAGTCGAAGCTCTCGTCCTGCTGTCGGGGCAGGCTGCCGGGCGGGAGTACGCCGAGGAGCCACTCAACACCCAGGAGGGCGAGCGCCAGGCCCGCGATCGCGCCGACTCCGGCAAGCAGCAGGCTCTCGGTCAGCAGCTGCCGGAGAACACGCGCGCGGCTGGCGCCGATGGCGGTTCGAAGGGCGATCTCCTTCTGACGTCCGGATGCGCGCGCGAGGAGCGTGTTCGCGACGTTCGCGCCTGCCCTCGCGGTCGTCGAGCCGGGTTTCGAGGTTGAGCGGCACCCACATCTCCGCGCGCGTCTGCCAGAACGGCGCGAATTGAAACGAGGCCGGCATGACACCGACGACCACGTACTGCTGCCCGTCCAGCGGTACCGTGCGGCCGACGATGGAGCGGTTGCCGCCGAAACGCCGCTGCCACAGGCCGTGACCGAGCACCACGACCTGGTCATATCCGGGTTCGTCCTCGCCTCGAGCAAACGTCCGACCCACGATCGCGGGCACGCCGAGGAGATCGAACAGATCGGCAGACACCTTGAGACCCGCTATCCGCTCGGGCCGCTCTCCGCCCGCCAACGTCGCACCCCAGGCCTGCGCGGCACTCAGCCGCTCGAACGACCGTGCGTCCCGTCGGTAGTCGAAGTAGTCCGCCGGTGACACCGGTCCGCTGGCCGTCGGGTCGCGCAGCGCCACCACCAGTCGCTCGGGATCCTTATAGGACAGCGGACGCAGCAACACCGAATCGACCACGGTAAACACGGCCGTCGTCGCGCCGATACCCAATGCGAGCGCCAGAACCGCGAGCAGCGTGAAGCCCGGCTCCCGGACCAGCGTGCGTACGCCATAACGGACGTCTCGGATCAATGTTTCCATGAGTGGTTCGACGGTTGTCGGCCGATTACGTCAGCAGCAGTTCCGTGACATCATCAGGAGGCCAGCACCTCGGTACCGTTCCATGCTCAAGAAACTTTTACTCGCCGTGCTTCTGCTGATGCCGATCACTCTTTCGACGGAGCAGGCTCCTGATGCCGCGCTGCTCCAGCGCGCGCGTGCGCTCCACAAGGAAGTGCCCCTCATCGACGGGCACAACGACTATCCGTGGGCGGTTCGCCAGAACGTCAAGGGAGATACCGACAAGCTCGACATCGCGCAGGCGCAGCCTTCGATCCATACCGACATCGCGCGCCTGAGAGCGGGCGGCGTGGGAGGGCAGTTCTGGTCCGTATATGTACCCGCGGAGCTTCAGGGTCAGGCCGCCGTCACTGCGACGCTCGAGCAGATCGACGTCGTGCATCGCATGATGCGCAAGTACCCCGACGCCTTCGAGCTCGCTCTCACGGCGGACGACGTGGAGCGGATCTTCAAGAAGGGGAAGATCGCGTCGCTGATCGGGATGGAGGGTGGCCACAGCATCGACAACTCTCTCGCCGCGCTGCGGATGTTCCATCGCCTCGGCGCGCGCTACATGACCATCACGCACTCGAAGAATGTGCCGTGGGCAGACTCGGCCACCGACACCGCCAAACTCGGCGGGCTCTCGCCATTCGGCGAGGAGGTGATCCGCGAGATGAACTGGCTCGGCATGCTCGTGGACCTCAGCCATGTGTCCCCGGAAACGATGACTGACGCGATTGCCGTATCCGAGGCGCCGGTGATTTTCTCCCACTCGTCGGCGCGCGCTGTGAACGACGTGCCCCGAAACGTTCCCGACGATGTGCTGCGGCTGCTGCCGGCTGACGGTGGGGTCGTCATGGTCACGTTCGTGCCCGGCTTTCTCTCCCCCAAGGTGACGGCGTGGGGGAAGCTTCAGACTGAGGAAGCGGCCAGGCTCGAGAAACAGTTTCCGAACGACGAGGCCGCGCGAAAGTCGGCGCTGGACGGCTGGACGAAGGCAAACCCCGCCCCTCGCGCGACCGTCGCGGATACAGCCGATCACATCGATCACATCCGCA
>JACDCA010000032.1 GCA_013694635.1 Acidobacteriota bacterium
CGCGGATGTCGTCACGTTCGGGATCGGCCTTCGAGCCAAGCTCGCGCACGGCCTCGCCATTCACCGACACGCGCCCTTCGGCGATCAGCGTTTCGGCGGTGCGACGTGAAGCGACTCCCGCGGTGGAGATGATCTTCTGAAGGCGTATGGCGGGCACAACACTCTAGTGTACTTTTTCTTTGGACGACGTTTCTGCTGCCAAGTCATCCGTCGTCGAATCCTGCGGCGTGGCTTCCCCCGAGTCGAACGGCAGCGCGGTCATCTTCGGCGCTGGCTCGGCGAGCCCCATGGGCAGCTCGAAACCGAGCGCGTCCGACATCTCCTCCACCTTCGGCAGATCGGACAGGTCGTTGAGCCCGAACCGGTCGAGAAACTCTCGCGTCGTCGCGTACATGAACGGGCGGCCGACGACCTGCTTGCGTCCGACGGCCTTGATCAGGCGGCGATCGACGAGCGTGGACAGGACACCGCCACTGCTCGTCACGCCGCGGATCTCGGCGATCTCGCCCGAGGTCACGGGCTGCTTGTATGCGATGACGGCGAGCGTCTCGAGCGCCTGCACCGACAGCTTGCTGGTCGTGCGCTCATGAAACAGCTTGCGGACCCACTCGTGGAATTCCGGGCGCGTGACGATCTGGTACCCGCCCGCGATCTCGACGAGCTGCAGACCGCTCGCCCGTTCGTAGTCGGCGCGAACGGCCGCGAGCGCGGCGTCCACATCTTCCTTCGGCTCATCGTCCAGCAGCTTGTAGAGCGTCTTCGGCGTCACCGGCTCCGGCGAGGCGAAGATGATGGCTTCGACGATCGGTTTCAGATGATCGGACACTACGAGATCTCCTCGGGGGGGCTCTGTCTCAGTTCCGGATCCCCCAGCGGCCTCGGCGCGTCGGCCGGCCGCGCCCGTTTGTACACCCGGATCGGCCCGAGCGCACCGCTCTGGAAGACTCGAATCAGTTTCAACCTGATCATCTCCAGCATCGCCAGGAATGTGACGATGATGCCGGCGCGCGACTGGACGTCGGAAAAGAGATCCTCGAACCCGAGCGCCTCCGTTTCAGAGAGCCGCGCGAGGAGCTGCTCGATCCGGCGCTCGATAGGGATCTGTTCGCCGGGGAGGAAAATCTTCGGCCGCTGCTTCGCGCGCTCGACGACGGTCCGGAAGGCACTGATCAGGCTGAAGAGATCGACTTCGACTTCCGGCTCGGGCGCTTCCCCGGCGATCTCGGCAATCGGTCCGTCCGGGCGCGTCCACTGCGCGCTGCGCAGCGTCTCGCGCTCGTGCAGGAGCTCGGCGGCCGCTTTGAATTTCTGGTGCTCGAGCAGCCGGCGGACGAGCGCTTCGCGCGGATCCTCTTCGGGATCCTCCTGCCCGGGGTCATGGCGCGGCAGCAGCATCCGCGACTTGATGTGGATCAGCGTCGCGGCCATCACGAGAAACTCTCCCGCGACGTCGAGATTCAACTCCTGCATCAGGTCGATGTAGTCGAGGTACTGCCGGGTGATCAGCGTGATCGGGATGTCGTAGATATTGAGCTCGTGCCGCTTGATCAGGTGCAGCAGGAGGTCGAGCGGCCCTTCGAACACGTCGAGACGAACCGGGTAGCCCTCGAGGATCGATTCGAACTCAGGATGTTCCATCATCGGTACACCAGTTTCACCGCCGCGCGGACGCGCTCCATGGTTTCGCCGGCGACCGTTCGCGCCTTGCGCGATCCCTCGTGGAGAATCTCGCGGAGCGTCTCCGGCTTCGCCAGAACCTCGGCTCGCCGCGCCCTGATCGGATCCATGTGGGCGTTCAGCGCCGCCGCGAGCTTTTTCTTGACCTCGACGTCGCCGACTTTCCCCTCGCGGTAACGGGACTTCAGGTCGTCAACTTCCGCCGTGTTCGGATTGAACGCGTCGTGAAACATGAAAACCGGATTGCCTTCGACCGTCCCGGGGATGTCCGCGCGGATTCTCTTCGGATCCGTGTACATCTGCATGACTTTCTTCCGCACGGTCTCCGCATCGTCGGACAGGTCGATGGCGTTACCGTAGCTCTTCGACATCTTCCGGTTGTCGAGCCCCGGGAGGCGGGCGAACTTCGTGAGTAGCGGCTTCGGCTCGACGAAGAGCTGGCCGTAGAAATTATGGAAGCGGCGGACGATCTCGCGGCTCAACTCGAGGTGCGCGACCTGGTCCTCGCCGACGGGGACGTAGTGCGCGTTGTAGATCACGACGTCCGCGGTCTGCAGCAGAGGGTAGCCGAGAAAGCCGAGCGTCGAGAGATCCGTCTCCGACAGCTCCTGCATCTGTTCCTTGTAGGTCGGCACCCGTTCGAGCCACGGGATGGGAATCACCATCGACAGCAGCAGGAAGAGCTCCGCGTGCTCCGGCACGAGCGACTGCACGAAGATCGTGCTTCGTTCCGGGTCCAGACCGCCGGCGATCCAGTCGGCGACCATGTCGTAGCTGTTCTCGACGAGCTCGGACGTATCGGCGTACCCGCTCGTCAGCGCATGCCAGTCAGCGACGAAGTAGAAGCAGTCGTACTGGTCCTGCAGCGACGCCCAGTTGTCGAGAGCGCCGACGAGGTGCCCGAGATGGAGTTTGCCGGTCGGGCGCATGCCGGAGACCACGCGGGGCTTGCCCGCCGGCCTGTCGGCCGTAGCGTTGGCGAAGGCGGGAGCCTCGGCGGAGGTGGGCTTCACAGGAGGAGTTCCAGGATGAATGTCGTCGGGGGGTCCACCAACCGCCACAGAATGCCCGAGAACATCAACGCGTAAAGAATGATGAACCCGAACTGCCGGAGGCCCTGGATCACGCCACCCATGCTGTCAGGCAGCAGACCGGCGAGGACGTTGCCGCCGTCGAGCGGCGGGATCGGCAGCATGTTGAAGACGGCCAGCAGCACGTTGATCCTGACCGCCATCAGGAGGATGAGCGGTCCGCCGCTCAGCGCAACCGTCTCGCTCGTGGTCAGCGCATTGAACGCGGCGGCTGCGATCGCCGCCATCACGAGATTGCTCGCGGGACCCGCGGCCGCCACGATCATGAAGTCCCGCTTCGGGTGACCGAGGCGGCTGACATTGACCGGCACCGGCTTGGCCCAGCCGAGGATCGGAAATCCGCTGAACACCGAGATTAGCGGCAACACGATGGTGCCGAGCACGTCGATGTGCACCAAGGGATTGAACGAGAC
>JACDCA010000064.1 GCA_013694635.1 Acidobacteriota bacterium
TCACACCTCGGATGCGGCCGATGACCATCAACGGACGGACCCTGCACCAGGTGGGCCTCCCGTATCATTTCGGCGGCCGCGGTCTCGTCAAAGGGGACGTCGTCAACGATCTCGTCGCGATTTCACAGGAACCAAACGTCCGGATCATGGAGGCGAAAGCGCTCGTCTGTTCCGTGCACGTGAGCACGTCGTACGTCGCACGTAAGCCCGTCTGATGATCACTGCATTTCTCACCGACTCTACGCTTTGCATCGGCTGTAAGGCCTGCGAGGTGGCGTGTAAGGAGTGGAACGCCGTCCCCGCCGACGGGTTCACGTTCACAGGCGCCTCGTACGACAACACCGCCGGGCTCGGGCACTCCACGTGGCGCCACGTCAAGTTCATCGAACGTGCGATCGACCTCTCGGGGGCGGTCGCGTCGGCGGACGCCGGCTACGCGAGCAATGCCTTCCGCTGGGACTTTTCCTCCGACGTCTGCAAGCACTGCGAGAACGCCGGCTGCCTCGAGGCGTGCCCGACAGGCTCCATCGTCCGCACGGAGTTCGGCGGCGTCTTCATCCAGCCCGACATCTGCAATGGCTGCGGCTATTGCATCGTCGCATGCCCGTTCGGCGTGGTGGACCGGCGTCCGGAGGATGGGCGTGCCTTCAAGTGCACGTTCTGCTACGACCGCCAGAAGGTCGGGCTTCAACCCGCGTGTGCGACTGCCTGCCCGACGCAGTCCATTCAGTTCGGCGAGATCGGCGCGTTACGCGAGAAAGCGGCGCACCGGGTCGATGAGTTGCGCGCGCGAGGTATCGACGACGCGGTCATCTACGATCCGCGCGACACGAGTGTCGGCGGGACCCATGCCCTCTTCATTTTCCGCGGCAAGCCCGAGGACTACAACCTTCCGTCCGCGCCGGAAGTTCCAACCGTCCACTTGAAGCCTGCGTGGCAGTCGGCGGCTGCAGCCGCGGGAATGATGCTCGCCGGCATCGCGTTTGCGTTTCTGTCGACGCGGCCGGAACGGAGCGCAAGCGAGTGAAGGCCGCCAGGCGGGGTGCAGGGGGCCCCGCCGATACTCAATGCTCGTCGAGATGACCGACGATCTGCAGCCCTATTACGGATTCCCGCTGCTGAAGCGGGCGGTCTGGACGTGGGAAATTCCGTCGTACTTCTTCGTCGGCGGCACCGCCGGCGCGGCAGCGCTCATCGCGGCGGTAGCCAGGCGTAGCGGAGGCAGCGATGCGCTCGTCCGCGACGCCCGCTGGATTGCGGCGGCCGGCGCGGCACTCTCTCCGCCGCTGCTTATCTCGGACCTTGGCCGTCCGGAGCGCTTCCTGAACATGCTGCGGGTGTTCAAGATCCAGAGCCCCATGTCGGTCGGCGTCTGGACGCTCGTGGCTTTTTCGAGCGCGGCTGGCGCGGCCGCATTTGCCGATCTCGCGCACCGCACCAGCGGCGGGAAACTGCCGGTCAGAATCGTAGCGGACGCGTCCGAGGTCCTTTCCGCCGCGACGGGGCTGGTGCTGTCGACTTACACCGGCGTCCTGCTCGGAGCTACGGCGATCCCCGTCTGGTCGCGGAATGCCCGCGTGATGCCCCTGCACTTCGGCGCGTCGAGTGTGGGCGCGGCTGTCTCGACCCTGGAGCTGCTGGGCCACCGCACGCGCGCGCTCAACCGCATCGGCATCGGCGCCTCCTTGGCGGAAACCGCGCTCGCCCTCTATCTCGAGACTCGCGAGGATGAGGCGCTGACGCCACTTCGCGACGGGACGAACGGCCAGCTCGCGCGCGCCGCCAGCGTCCTTTCCGGTCCACTGCCACTGGCGTTACGCATCCTCGCGTCCCGCTCCCCCACCGCCCGCCGCGTCGCCGCCCTGTCGACGATTTCGGGATCGCTGCTCACGAGGGTTGCCTGGATACAGGCTGGGAAGGCGGATAAGCAGCCCTAAAGGGCTGCCCTACGGCTGTCAGCTGGATTACGCGGTGGCAATCAACTCCCGCCTTGGCGTCCGGCAGCTTTCCTGAAGACTCACCGCAAGCTTTTTGATCGCATCGTCAATTGACGCTGGGAGCACGCTCGAGAAGCAGAGACGCAGCTCCGACTCCCCCGCTGGATCCGCATAGAACGCATGGCC
>JACDCA010000099.1 GCA_013694635.1 Acidobacteriota bacterium
TGCGGATGCCGAGACACCTTCGATAACGAGACTTGAAGGAAGCCGCTGGCGCGGCGGCCGGCTATGGAGCTGGAAGCGGGATCTGCGGGTCAGCAGGTTCGCTGATCGAGAGGCCGGCGCCGCGTGAGCGGCGACGGGCCGTGAGTGGCGTGAGCTGCGTGGGACGATGACCCGCATGGGCAGCGTCTCGCGAGGCGACGGCAGGCACACGATCCCCGACACGTGCGTAACCACGTCGCGATGGACGCCGGTCAAGACGCGGTCGCGGGGCGTTCATGAGGAATCGAAGCCGAGGGTCACGGTCGCGAGGCGGAGCGCCGAGAGGATCGGCCCGACGATCATCGCCGCGCCGCATCGCGGACACGCCCAGCTCGTTGGGAAGTCGAGCGCAGTTGTCCGTGTGGCCGCGATCGTGGACGGGGCCGCAGGCGATGGTGTCGCCAGCAAGGTGCGCGCGCGCGCCACACGGGCCGTGCGGCAGGTATTCGCGAGAAATCCCGCTTGGCGAATGCGGACGAAGCCGCGCGGCAAGATGTGCTGGACGAAGCGGCGCAGAAACTCCATGGCGGACACGGTCATCGGGCGGCGTTGGTCGCCATGGGCGTAGTCCTTCCACTGAAACGTCACCCTGTCGCCATCGAAGGCGAGGAGCCGGTGATTGCTGATCGCCACCCGATGTGTGTAGCGCCCGAGATACCGCAGGACGGCCGACGCGCCGCCAAAGGCGGGCTTCGCGTAGACGACCCAGTCCGTCTGAAAGAGCGCGTTGACGAAGGCGTGCCACGACGCGGGATCGTGTAGGTGCTGGCTACCGCCGGACAGGTCAAGCTGACCGCGCGTGTAGGCCCGTCGCAATGCCTCGACAAACTTCCCGCGAAAGACGCGACTGAGCACCTTCACGGGCAAGAAGAAGCCCGCGTATTTCGGCCGGACCCAGCGTTCGTGATCGGATGAGAGGCCGCCGGCCGGCACGACGCAGTGGACGTGCGGATGGCGGACCAAGGTCTGTCCCCACGTGTGAAGGATGCTCAGGACGCCGATCTCCGCGCCGAGATGTCGCGGGTCGGCGGCGACCTCGCGGAGCGTGGCCGCGGTCGTCTGCAACAGCCAGGCGTACAGACGCGCGCTATTCCGATAGGCCAGCGGCAGGAGCGCATGCGGGAGCGTGAAGACGACGTGCACATACGGCACGTCGAGCAGCTCCCGCTCGCGGGCGTGGAGCCAGCGCTCCCGCGCCTGCGCCTGGCACTTCGGGCAGTGGCGGTTACGACAGGAGTTATACGAGATGGCCTGATGTCCGCAGGTGCCGCATGCGTCGACGTGCCCACCGAGGCCGGCGGTGCGACAGCGCGCGATCGCCCGGAGCACGGATCGCTGCTGCACGCTCAGCCACGGATGCTGCTCGACGAAGGTGTCCCCCTGCGCGTGGAGGATATCGGCCACCTCCACGGCAGGCCGGCTCACGACGTCGGTTTCCGAAGTAGCCGGGACCGGTGCAGTACCACCGGCGTCGGCACCTGCAATTGTTCGAGCGGGGTCGGCGCCGCGTGGAGATGCCGTCGCGAGAGGTGCAGATAGACCGTCGTGTGCGAGAGATCAGCGTGGCCAAGTAGGAGCTGAATCGTCCGCAGGTCGGCGCCCGCTTCGAGCAGATGCGTTGCGTAGGTATGCCGCAACGTGTGCGGCGTCACGCGCTTGTCGATGCCGGCCTTGCGTGCGGCGAGCCGTACGGCCTCCCAGATTACCTTCGAGGTGATCGGCGCATCGGTCCGCCAGCCGTGATGTGTTCCCGGGAAGAGATAGGTCCGCGGCCGCATCCAGCGGTAGTACTCGCGCAGCGCGGCGAGCAGCGTCACACTGAGTGGGATCTCGCGATCGCGGCCGCCCTTGCCCTGCTCGACGCGCAGCACCATGCGTTGGCTATCGATGTCGTGGACTTTGAGATGGCACAGCTCACTCCGACGCAAGCCCGCGCCGTAGAGCGTCAGCAGCATCGTGCGGTGATAGAGATTCTTCGCGGCGGCGATCAGGCGCTGCACTTCATCGGGGCTGAGGACGACCGGTAAGCGGAGGCGCTGTTTCGGATATGGCAGGTCCTCGCGCACGTCGCGTCGGTTCAGCACATACCGACAGAAGAACCGGAGCGCGCAGATCTGGGTGACGACCGTCCCGACGGCGAGGCGCCGCTCCTCAAGGAGAAACAAGTGGTAGCGTCGGAGCTGGGCCGGGGTAATCCGATCGAGGCGCGCGCCGGTGTGCTGGCGAAACGCCTCAACGATCTGGACGTAACTGCGGATGGTCGATGCTGCGTAGTCGCGCCGTACGAGCTCGTCGCGCAGGCATTGCAGTAGCTGGGTCACAGACACCTCCTGTGACCGCCAAACCTATCCTGCTACGAGTTACGCGGTTGCCCGTCGGCCGCCGCGCCAGCGGCTTCGTTCAAGTCGCCAAGGGCGGACGTTGGTCACGCCCGCCCTGGCTCAATCGTGTTCACGCTGCGGATTCTGGTTCGATGCCCAACGAGTCGTTCACCGCCACCCGAAGCTTCTGCTTGCACCCAAGATACCGCTCTGTCGTCTGAATCGAAACGTGACCAAGGAGGAACTGAATTTGATCCAGTTCGCCGCCGGCCAGATGGCACAAACGCGCACAGGTCCGTCGGAGGTCGTGTGGAGCGAGCGTCTCGATGTCGGCGCGAGCCGCGGCAGCCCTGACG
>JACDCA010000107.1 GCA_013694635.1 Acidobacteriota bacterium
CGCCGATGACGAGGACGACGTCGGTCTGTGGGAGATCCCGGTTGATGTCCTCCATCTCGACGAGGGCGTCATAAGGGATCTCCGCCTCCGCGAGCAGGACGTTCATGTGGCCCGGCATGCGTCCGGCAACCGGGTGAATTGCGAATTTGACGTCGATGCCCTTCTTCGTGAGCACGTCATAGATCTCGCGGACACGATGCTGTGCTTGCGACACGGCCATGCCATAACCGGGGACGATGACTACACGCTCGGCGTTCCCCAGCAGGTCGGCCACGTCCTGCGGGGTCCCGCTCTTCGCAGTCTTCGCCTCTCCGGCCGTCGCTGAAGTCTGCACCTGCCCGAACGCGCCGAAGAGGACGTTGGTGAACGAGCGGTTCATCGCGCGGCACATGATGACCGACAAAATGAGACCCGACGATCCATCGAGGGCGCCGGCAATGATCAGGACCTTGTTCTCGAGGGCGAACCCCATGGCGACCGCGGCGAGACCCGCATAGGCGTTGAGCAGCGAGATGACCGTTGGCATGTCGGCGCCACCGATGGGCACGACCAGCAGAACGCCGAAGGCGAGCGACAGCACGATGATCAATGGGAACAGGTACCACAGCTCCGGACGGTAGACGAGTCCGATGCCCGCAGCGACCGCGATCCCAAGCAGCGACAGGTTGATGACGTTCTGTCCGGGGTAGGTGATTGGACGGGTCGGGATGATCTCCTGCAGCTTGCCGGCTGCCATCAGGCTCCCGGTAAAAGTGAGGAAGCCCAGGATCACCTCGATCGTGATCGCCGACATTCTGAACGTGGTCAGGTGCCCTTCCTGCAACCAGAGGATGTATTTCGCGGTACCTACGAGGCCTGCGGCAAGGCCGCCGAAAGCATGCGACAGCGCCGTCCGCTGCGGCACCGCAGTGAGCGGCACCCGGGACAGCGGCACGCCGATGATCGTGCCGATGACCGCCGCGACAACTATCCACGTGAACGAGATGATCCCAGGGTGCAGGAGGGTGCCGGCCACGGCGGCCGCCATGCCGAGAACGCCGGCCGCGAGGCCCCGGCGTGCCGTCTTGGGATGGCTCAGCCATCGCAGCGACAGGATGAAGAGCGCCGCGGAAAGAAGGTAGCTCGCTTGTGTCAGATGCTCGGCGATCATGCGCGCGGCTCCTGCCTGGGCGCGCGCTCGCGGAACATCTTCAGCATGCGGTCGGTGATCAGAAATCCGCTCACGATGTTCGTAACGGATGCCGCGACGGCGACGACCCCCAGCACCGTCGAGAGCATTGTTTTCTGCTCGCCGGCAATGATGATGGAGCCGACCACCGCGATAGCGGAGATGGCGTTCGTCAGGGACATGAGCGGCGTGTGCAGCAGGCGCGACACTCCCTGAATCACCTGCAGCCCGATGAACGTCGCCAGCACCAGCACGAACAACATCGACCAGAGATCGATCGCAGCCACCTTCACTCCTCTCCGGCGCGCGTTGCGCGCCGTCGCACGGCAGCCCTGAGGGGCTGCGCTACGAGAACCCGACGACGACGCGTCTTCGGTGCGCGAAGTGTATCAGGGTAGAATCTCGGCTTGCCAGCGTCGGGAGGAGACTGAATCGAATGGCACATCCAGAGGTTGAACGGGCGCCGCGACGGGGCGGCATCACGCTCACCCAGCAGATTTTCATAGGCCTCGCACTCGGGATCCTCGCCGGATGGCTGGTGCAGCGCTTCCACCCGGAATGGGCGATCTACTTCCGTCCGTTCAGCCAGTTGTTCCTGCGGATGATCAAGATGATCATCGCGCCGCTGATTTTCGCGACACTGGTCGCCGGGATCGCGGGCGCAGGCCATTTCAAGGTCGTCGGGCGGATGGGGCTCAGGGCCATCATCTATTTCGAGATCGTCACGACGATCGCGCTGGTCATCGGCCTGCTCGCCGTCAACATCACAAGGCCGGGGGACGGCGTCAACCTGCCGATGGGTCAGGGCTCCGAGGTCACCGCCAAGGCGCAGACCTGGGACCAGATCCTCCTCCACGTCGTCCCCGAGTCGGTCATCGACGCCATGGCCAAGGGGGACGTCCTCCAGATCGTCGTCTTCAGCGTCCTGTTCGGAATCGCGCTCGGCATGATCGGCGAAAAAGGACGCCCCGTCGTCGTCTGGTGCGAAGGGGTCGCCGAAACGATGTTCAAGTTCACGAACATCGTCATGCATTACGCGCCGATCGGCGTCGGCGCCGCGATCGCCTACACGGTCGGGCATGGCG
>JACDCA010000130.1 GCA_013694635.1 Acidobacteriota bacterium
GGTCTTCCCACTTTTGAATCAGCTCCAGCACGTCGCCCGGCGCTGATTCGCCAGCCAGGCGTGCCGCGACGCCAAGGTCGACGATGCTGCCATCATCGGCCACGGCTGCAGGGATCCGGCGGTCATCAGCGTGAATGCTCAGCCAGCGCATGGTGTCCTACGGTTGATCGACAGCCGGGACCGACTTCCTGGCGATCGTTCGATCGAGCCAGTAGCACCCAGCGGCGATCATCAGCACAGTCGCGCCCGCACCGACGTTGATCATCTGTCCGACGCCACTCGACTGAACGGCAGCGGCGATCAGAAGCAGGGCGCCAGTGCCGGCGGTCACCTGCGCGATGATCGGGAGCGGCGAGAACGCTTCGTCTCCGCTGGTTTCCGCCGGCGCGTCATGGTGCTTCGGCCTGGCAAGACGGGCGAAGAAATCGGCAATACGACGTCGCTCGTCCGGATGAACCGTTTCCAGCGCAGTGACGATAGTCATTGTGGCAATCGTCACGCCGACGTTCGTGAAGATCGTGATCGCTTCGTAGTCGTACCGCAGCCAGTTTGGGTCGATGTCCGTCCGTCCGAGCAGCCACCACGTCTTGTAGGAGAAGAGCGATACACCGGAGATCAGTCCAGCAACGATGCCCGCCGCGGCGCCACGAGCGGTCAGGCGCTGGCTCACCAGTCCGGCGAGCATCGGCACCAGCATGGGACCGACGAACAGGCCGAACACGGTCACCATCACTTCGAAGAGGCCGCGCTGCGCGGTTGTAATCAGCAGCATGCCGATCCCGACGGTGAGTGCGCCGACCGCGACCGTCGCAAGGCGTCCGACCAGCACCAGTCTTCGCTGACTTGCGTTGGGCTCGATCAGCCGACGGTAGAAATCCTCCGTGATGACACTTGCCATCACGTTGTAGTCGGCACTCAAGGTCGACATCGTCGCGGAGAACATCGCCGCGATCATCAGGCCCATCAGCCCTGCGGGCAGGAACTCGAGCGCGAGCGCCGCATAGGTGTACTGCGGCGAGTTGGGCGCCACGATCAGTTCGGGCATCAGCGTCCGCGCCGCCACCGCAGGCAGGATGAAGAGTGGAGGGCCGATGATCATCAGTCCGACCGCGAGGAGGCCCGCCTTTCGCGCTTCTCCTTCATCGCGGACGCTGTAGAACCGCTGCGCGTACGCCCAGTTGCCGTTGTAACTCAACATCACCAGCAGATAGAAGGCCAGCACGTATAGCGGCGTGATCGGACCGCCGACCGGCGAGGCGAAGTCGGCCGGCGCACTCGCGAACAGCGCGTCGAAGCTGCCCAGGCGACTGAAGACCAGCGGGAAGAGCACGACGACGCCGAGCGTGAGCACGATGAACTGGACGTAGTCGGTCACCATCACCGCCCAGAGGCCACCCATGAAGGTGTAGAGCAGCATCACCAGACCGCTGACGAGAATGCTCATGCGAAGGTCGTAGCCCATTCCGACCGACACGAAGATGCCTGTGGCGTAGATCTTTAGGCCGTCGTCGATCACCTTGAGGGGGATGCCGGTCCAGGCCAGCACCTGGCGCAGCACCGGATTGAAGCGGGCCTCGAGAAATTCGACCGGACTGATGATGCGGGCGCGCTGCCACCGCGCGGCCAGGAAGATCGTGCCGGCGAGCATCGCGACCGCAGCGCTCCAGGCGAGGGTCATCGCCACGATACCGAAGCGATAGGCCATCTCCGAGTAGGCGACGAACGTGAACGCGCTGAAGCCGGTGAGGTAGAACGAGATGCCGGTGAGCCACCACGGCACGTTGCCGCCGGCGGCGAACAAATCGCGCACGTGCCGCATCCGCCGCCAGAAGTAGAAGCCGATCAGCGTCAGCAGTACGAAGTAGCCGATGATGACGATGTGGTCGGCGGTCTCGAGACGACTGGGCATTCTGCTCCGCGGCCGCCCCCGTAACGTGAAGGACGGAAATTAGTGGCTAGTGTCGTGTCGCCGGCACTAGTTCCTCGATGTAGTAGCCGGAACGACAGCTTCCGGTCGTCCGCTGGCGAGCGATCGCGAAACGGCATCGAGCACCGCCGTGACCTGGCGGCCGTCAAAGGCGGTGACGCGCGGCTCGGTGTCGTGCGTGATCGCGGCCACGAAGTCCGACAGACACTCCACAAAGGCGCCGCGCATGCGGCCGAAGATGTCGGCCAGCAGGAACGTCTTCGGATAGATGAACTGTTTCTCCGTGCTCATCTCGATCGATTCCCGCTTACGATCGAAGTGCAGGTGACCCGCAGTGCCGATGACCTCGACGAACGAGTCGGTCAGCGTCGGGAAAGCGTTGGGATAGATCCACGCGGCTTCGAAAGTTGCGAACCCCTCCCCCTCGAACGAGACCATCGCCTGGATCGCATCCCAGGTGTCGATTCCGCGCGCGGTGAGGACCCCCTTGACGCCGCGTGCGTAGGCCGTGAGCGGCTCGGACCCGAAGTACCAGCGCATCAGATCGATGTCATGCGCCCCCAGAAAATGGATCGGCGTCGTCTGCGCGGCCCAGGGGAGCATTTCCGTCGGCACGTAGATCGTGTCGTTCTTCCTTGCGTAGCCCGCGACGGGACGGCCGATGTCTCCCCTGCGGACAGCGACCGCGCCCTGATGATAGGAAGACAGCCAGCGATGGTTGAACGCGACCTGGAGTTTCTGACGCGGCCGGCTACGCACCAGATTCAGGAGGTCGTCAGCCTCCGCCAGCTCGGTCGTGAACGGCTTCTCGCAGAGGACATGCTTGCCGGCCTCGAGCGCGGCGCGCACCGGAGCAAAGTGTTCTGCATCCGGGGTCGCGACACAGACCGCATCGACGTCGTCGCGCGCGATGACCTCGCGGAAATCGGTGTGGCGTTCTTCGACACCATATTTGGACCCTATCTCAGCGAGCCGGTCCGGACGGCGCGTGCTGATCGCAGTTACGCGCGCACCCGGATGCGCCTGATAGATCCGGACGTACTGCTCCCCCATGGTCCCGAGACCGACGACGCCGATGCGAACGCCGTCGGACACTAGGCAGCCTCCGAAAACAGACGACGATCCAGGTCGCGGATAGCACCGACCAGGAGATCCTCGGCCGCCTCGGTGACCTTCGCCGACACCACCTCGTAGCCGCCGGAACGGTACGCGTCCCGATTCGGGAGATAACCCATATAGCCGTTGGTGATGCCCATGATGAACAGGGGATGATCGGTTTCCGCCTTGAGTCGCAAGGCGATCTCCACGAACAGTTCGCCCGGCACCGCCACCAGCAAGGCGGAGCCGAGGCGGATCGCCTGAATCTCGGTCGGAAGGCGCCCGTCGGGCAGTGCCTCGGCTTCGAGGGCGTAGAAATTCCGGATGGATGCGTACAACCGGCGGGTTTTTGCGGGGCCGATCTGGCCGGGCGCCGCGCCGGAGCGCTCGAGCGCGTCGAGGTCTGACTGCGCCGCCGACAGCGCCGCTGTGGTTTCCGCCCTCGGCGGATACCTGTTGAACGGCAGATGGATGGTCGCGCTCGAAACCGACAGCCGAAGATCGTCGAACGTAGGGATCGTGGGCAGCGCCGCAAGTACGACCTCGGCGAGCCGGTGCCCGAGCTCTTCGGCCCGCTCGAACGTTCGTCCCGGAGTAATGATGCCAATGGCGCTCAGCTCTGATGAATGGCCTGTGCTGATGTTCCCCTGCGCCCCGTTGACGAACAGCGCGAACGAACCAGTGCCGAGGGCCGTTTCGATCCGCTGGATGACGAACGCGGGAAAGTCGCCGGTCATGAGGAGATTGTCCGGCCCGAGCACAGTCGGGTGGCAGGCATGGTTGATCAGTACACCGCGCGGCTGTCCTTCAGGAGACACGACCTTGATGATCCCCACTTCATCGTCCACGGGGAGATGGTCGGCCGAGCGC
>JACDCA010000167.1 GCA_013694635.1 Acidobacteriota bacterium
CGCCACCACCGTGTAGGTTTGGTCCTGCCCGCTCGTGCCGACTGTCGGCCCAGGGTCCGGCGTTGGCGCGGTTGCGGATGGCTCCGGCGCCGTTGTGGAGCTTCCTGACTGCACGTTCGAGAAGTCCGCTCGCGGCTTCTCTTCTTTCTTACCGCCGAGTTTGTCGAAAATACCCACGTTGGTCTCCTTTGGACGGACGCACGTTTCGCGCTGTGCGGCTTGAAGGTGAGCACCATTCGTGCCGCAGGCAGCTGAGCAGGGCGAGGCCCCGATCGCTCGGTTGAGGTGAGCCCAGCTCGACGCACGCCGCTGCCGTCAGGCCTTTGTCAGGGTAGCAGCCCTTGAATCTGGTGGCGTTTCTCCGCTTGTCTCCGGGCCCGCGAGGCGCGGGATCTCCACAAGTTCCGCCAGGTAGCTCCGGGTCTCCATCAACGTCGAGACAACGAGATTCGCCCCGGCGTCCCTGAGGAACGTCCCGCTCTCATCGGCAAGCGCCGGAGGCCCCCACCGCCCGACGACGATCCGGATCTCGGGCAACGCGGCGCGGACCCGTTTGATCAGATACCGCGTCTTCGACGGCGCGCTGGGCGGAAGATCCGCGAGGCACACAACTGAGAACTGTTGCCCCTTTGCCAGCGCCACCAATTCCGAGGCCTGCATCCGCGCGCCTGCGATATGGAGTGCGACTGGCAGATCGTCGATGACGTGGGACAGCATCGCGAGGGACAGTTCGTCGGCCACTCCATTGACCGCATAGCCCAGCACACGCAGCGGTTGACGCGGTCCGAGCGGTGGCGGAGGCTCGGACGGTGGTTGGGGATCCGCGTCCGAACGCCGGATCAACTCGGCGGCGTCCGAAAGCAGTTCCCGGGTGGCATCGAGAACCGCAGTTTCTTCTTCCGGTGAAAGCCGCCCCTCGAGGCGATCGCGTTCCGCATAGTTGAGAGCCGGGAGCAGCAGCGCATCGTAGGCCGACCGCGGTGGCTTGCTGCCGATGTGACTCTCGATCAGGTCGGCTGCCTCACTCTGATCCCGCGCCAGCAGGCGCTGGTAATACGCGTACCCGGGGGCGAGCGCCGGCGTGTCGGCGATCAGCGTCCCGACAAACTCCAGACCCGGCACGTGCTTGCCAAGTACCACAAGACACACCGTGAGTGGTGTGGCCATCAGCAGGCCGAGCGGTCCCCACAGCCACGTCCAGAACGCCACCGACACGAGCAGCGCGACCTGCGAGACCCCGGCAGCCCCCGCGTAGAGCACCGTCTCGAGGACCAGATTCGTGAACAGCTCGAGAACGATGAACAAACCAATAACGGAAAGCGGACCCATCCACCCCTGGAGCGCCGCAAGGCTGACGAGGATCGGGGCTCCCGCCCCGAGCACTGGCCCGAGGTACGGGATGAACCTGAGGGCCGCGCCCAACGCCGCCCAGGCCAGAGCGTAAGGCACGCCGAGGAAGTACAGCCCGATGCCGGCGACGATGCCATACAGGAGGTTCACCAGCGACTGCATCAACAATTGCCGGCTGACGCGACTGCCCGCCTCGTCAAAGGCCTTTGTCGTGATTGTCAGCCGGCCGAGCCCGAAGAGGCCGATCAGCCGGTCACGGAGATCGCGACGCTCGAGCAACATGAAAATGACCAGCACCAGCACGAGGCCCGCCGTTCCTAGGGGGCCGACGATTGGCGCGAGCCACGCGAAACCCGAGAACCCCGCGACCTTTTCGGATGTCACGACGACCGGCCGCGAGACCGTCCCCTTGGGCGCCTCCGATTTCCCAAGATCGTTGGTGATCTCTTCGATGGTTTGTTGCAGCTTCTCGACCGACCCCCCTTTGCCTGCGACGCGAACGTCCGCAATTTTTGCCAGGATGTTGACCCGATAGCGCGGAAGGTCTTCGGCGAGATGGTTCATTTGCCGCGCCAGGCCCCAGCCGGCAAGCGCGACGACGGTAAATAACAACGTGACGACGGTGAGAACCGCCGCGGCGCGGCCGATCCACCGTTCGAGCCAGGTGACAGGCGGAGTCAGCACAAACGTGAGAAGGATCGCGAGTGCGACAGGCACGAGTATCGCCTGCGCCCAGTACAGGACGAAGACGACGAGGACGCACCCCGCGAACGTCAGCCATGGCTTGATGGTCTGTGACGTGTCGATCATCACGCCACTCGTTGTCTGGTCATCCCAGCGTTGTCAGGCAGTGTCGCCTCAGCGGGGCATCTGGAACCGCTCCCCACACCCTGTGCATCGGAACTGCTGACGGCCGTTCTCGTCATCCAGGATCACGGTGTCGTGAATTCCGCACGATGGACATTGCCGCGTCAAGGACGGATCGAGCGTGTGGCCGTTGTGACAGCGGTACGCCGCCTGCCCAGTCTCTCCGGTCTTCCAGGCATTCTGGGTCCACAGCATTTCCGCGCCACATTCGGAGCACGGCGACGAGCGAGCTATCGCGTTCTTCATGATCATCCTCGTGCGTGGTCGGCAAGGAGCCCGGCCTCAGCGGCTGGCACCGACTGATGTGCAATGACGTCGGTAGTA
>JACDCA010000193.1 GCA_013694635.1 Acidobacteriota bacterium
CCGCTCGCTCGAGCGCCGGTTCCAGGCAGTGAATGTCGATCCGCCGTCCGAGAAGGAAACGATCGAGGTCCTCAGTGGCGTGAAGGACAAGTACGAAGCGTTCCACCACGTCGAGTACACCGGCGACGCGATCGAAGCCGCCGTGTATCAGTCGAGCCGGTACATCACCGACCGCTTCCTCCCAGACAAGGCGATCGACCTGATCGACGAGGCGGGCTCGCGCGCGAAGCTGCGGGACGCCAGCTATAGCGAGGAGTTCGGCGAGATCAACAAGAGCATCCGCGTCGCCGTCGAGCAGATGGAGAACGCGGTCTCCGAGAAGAACTTCGAGAAGGCGCAGTTCTACCGCGAGCAGGAAGTCCAGGCCCGCGAGAACCTCCAGTTCGTGCGCGAGAAGTTCGACGTCAAGTCGAACGCACGCCGCGTCATCGTCGGCAAGGGAGACATCGACGAAGTTGTGTCGAAGTGGACCGGCGTTCCGCTGACGTCGATCAACCAGGACGAGGGAGACAAGCTGCTGCGGATGGAAGACGAGCTGCACAAGCGCGTCGTGTCGCAGGACAAGGCGATCTCGGCGCTGTCGCGCGCGATCCGCCGTTCGCGCGCGGGTCTCAAGAATCCGAACCGTCCCGTCGGCAGCTTCATCTTTCTGGGACCGACCGGCGTCGGCAAAACCGAGCTGGCACGTGCGATCGCGAACTTCCTCTTCGGCAGCGATACGGCGCTGATCCGTTTCGACATGTCCGAGTACATGGAGAAGCACTCGGTCTCGAAGTTGATCGGCTCCCCTCCCGGATACGTCGGCCACGAGGAAGGGGGGCAGCTCACCGAGAAGGTGAAGCGGAACCCGTACTCCGTCGTGCTGCTCGACGAGATCGAGAAGGCGCACCCGGACCTCTTCAACATCCTGCTGCAGGTGTTCGAGGACGGCCACCTCACCGACGGCCTCGGCAACCGGGTGAACTTCAAGAACACGATCATCATCATGACGTCGAACATCGGCGCCCGATTCATCCAGAAAAAGGCGTCGCTCGGGTTCCAGTCCGCCGATACGGCGACGATCGCGCGCAGCGTCAACGACATGGTGCTCAGCGAGGTCCGCAAGACCTTTAACCCCGAGTTCATCAACCGTATCGACGAGGTGATCGTCTTCGAGGCGCTGTCCGACGATGACCTGCGGACGATTACGCGGCTGCTGGTCGACCAGCTCAATGCCAACCTCGTGGATCGCAAGATCAAGCTTGGGGTGTCGTCGGATGTCATCGACTGGATCATCGAGCAGACCTGCAAGGACCGCTCGTACGGCGCGCGGCCGCTTCGCCGCGCCATCCAGCGCTATATCGAGGATCCGCTGTCAGAGGAGCTCATCCGCGGGCATCTGAAAGGTGGCGACATCGAGGTTTACGTCGAAGGCACCGGGCTGGCCTACCGGCCGGCAGGCGTCCTCCACGACGGCCGGACGCTCGCCTGATTCGTCTAAAATCCAGTAAACTCATGGCTTGGCCTCCGCGCGGGCATCGGAAAAGGGGACAGCCACTTTTTCCCCATGGCCCGTTCGGGAAAAGGTGACTGTCCCCTTTTCCGCCGGTCGTCCTGACGGCTCCCTATTTATGCGTGTTTTCGCTTCTTTGATCGCGGCGTTCGTGGCCACCGCGGGTCTCGCTTTCGCTCAGGCCCCTACGCCTCCGACTTCGGCGACCCAGGCTTCGCCTTCGGCTACGGCGGGCCAGGAGGGCGTCCTGGCGCTGCCTGCGAACGTCTGCGGCCTCGAGGTCCCGTCGCCGGCCAACACCCCGCCTGCGTCGACGCCGACCGTGATCTATGCCCTCCTCGTGTGTTTCGAGAAACAGGGGGGGACGTCGGTCATCGAGCCGTCGACCTACCAGTACTACCTGGAGCTCCAGAACCGCCTGAGCATCCCGTCCCAGAACAAGTGGGTCCCCTACACCGAGGAGATCGAACAGCTTCTGCTCGGAGACTTCAAGCGGCTTTGGGCGACGAACTTCCTCGATGACCTGTCGATCGAGGTCCGCGACGTCGCGCTCGGCAACGGCGTCACCGGGAAGCTCGTGATCTACAGCATGGAGGAGCGCCAGCGGGTGAAGATCGTCGACTACGTGGGCTCCGACAAGGTCGATCAGGGGAAGATCGACGAGGAGCTGAAGAAGCGCGGCATCCGCCTGAATCTGGACTCCTTCATCGATCCAGGTCTCGTCCGCCGGGTTGCCGGCATCGTGCGCGAGGTCTACGCGGAGAAGGGCTACATGTTCGCGGAGGTCAAGCCGACGATCAAGGAGGTCGCCGGCGGTCCGAAGCTGGTGCACCTGACGTTCAACATCAACCCGGGGCCGCAGGTGAAGATCCGCGACACCGAGTTCACCGGCAACGTCGCCGTCAGCGATCGGAAGCTTGGCAAGCAGATGAAGGAGAACAAGGCGCGCGGCCTCTTCTCGTTCATCCTGGGTGGCGGCACCTACAAGGAAGACAAGTTCGAGGAAGACGCGGTCGCCGTCCAGAGCTACTACCGCGACCGCGGCTATATCGCGGCGCAGGTCGGCCAGCCGGAGCTGCGGATTCTCGAAGACGAGAAGGACGGCAAGACGCGGTGGGTACAGCTGCGCGTTCCGGTCACGGAAGGCGCGAAGTACCGCGTCGGCAAGTTCGAGTTCGAAGGCAACTCCATCGTCAAGTCGGACAATTTCAAGACGCTGTTCAAGCTCGAGCCGGGCGACGTCTACGAGGAAAAGAAGATCCGTAAGGGGCTCGAGAAAGCGCGCGAGGTGTACGGTTCCGGTGGCTATTACGAATTCACCGCGTATCCTGACCTGACGCCGCGCGACGGACCCGCGGCAGCCGCCACGCCGTCAGCGGCCGGCCCGCCGGCTCCTGGGGCTCCCACGCCCGCCGCCGAAAAACCGACCAACGGCGAGCCGATTGTCGACGTGAAGATGAAGGTGCAGGAAGGGAAGCAGTACTTCGTCAACCGCATCACCTTCGTCGGGAATACGACGACGCGTGACAACGTCATCCGGCGCGAGATCCGGATCGTCGAATCGGCCCCCTTCAACACTGAGGCTCTGAAGCAATCCGTGAAGCGGCTGAACCAGCTTGGCTACTTCAAGCCGCTCGAAGGGGACGCGATCTCGGTCGACAAGACGCCCAACGTCGACAACAAAGTAGACGTCAAGCTGAAGTTCGAAGAACAGAACCGGAACCAGCTCACGTTTGGCGCGGGTGTCTCGCAGTTCGAGGGGTTCTTCGGGCAGTTGTCGTTCCAGACGTCCAACTTCCTCGGCCGCGGCGAGACGTTCACGATCCAGGCGCAGCAGGGGAGCCGCGCGAAGAACTACCAGATCGCGTTCTCGGAGCCGTTCCTGTTCGACCGGCCGATGACCGTCGGCATCGATCTCTTCCACCGCGAGTTCGAATACATCGGCCTCTATACGCAGACGTCCACCGGCGGGAACCTCGTCTACGGGTTCCAGGTGGCGAACTTCGCGCGGATGTTCGTCAACTACAGCCTGGAGCGGATCGGCGTCGACGAGCTCAATCCGGCGTTCAACGACCCGCGCGTGCTGGCCGGCAATCCATTCCTCGCCGATTCGCTGTTGCTCGGGTCGGGCGGCCGGCGCGTCGTCAGCAAGATCGGCCCCAGCTTCGTCTACAACACGGTCGATCACCCGATCTTCCCGAACACGGGCAGCCGCTACACGCTGTCGACGGATCTTGCCGGGCTCGGCGGCAACACGAAATTCGTCAACCCGCGTGCCGAGGGGATCTGGTACTTCGAGCACATCCCGCGACGGACCTCGATCGGCTTCCGCGCCCAGGCGGAATACATTACGAAGTACGGCGACACGATCGCGCTGCCGATCTTCGAGAAGCTGTTCCTCGGCGGCGAGTACAGCATCCGCGGCTTCGACCTGCGGACGGTCGGTCCTCGTGATCCGCTCACCAACGTCGTCCTGGGCGGCAACAAGAGCCTGCTGTTCAACGCCGAGTACCTGATCAACATCGCCAGCCCCGTGCGGCTCGTGCTGTTCGCCGACGCCGGCCAGGTACGGGACGTCGGTGAGAAGTTCGTGTGGAACGAAGCGGTGTACGAGAACCAGTTCCCGCCGCCCGCGGCCATCACGCTGTTTGACCCACTCAGCTCCGGGGTGCTGACAGATCCGGATGCGCCGGTCGTTCGGCCGAACCGGGTCAAGGTCGGCGACCTGAATGCGTTCAAGACATCGGTGGGCGCGGAAGTCAGGTTCTTCATGCCGGTGCTGAACGTGCCGTTCCGGCTGATCTTCGCGATGAACCCGAGCCGCGGCGGCATCTTCGATAACTCCCTGGTGAACCCGGAGAAGAAATGGAAGTTCCGGTTTGCGGTGGGATCGACGTTCTAAAGCTGCCGGCTTCCAGCTTCCAGCTTCCAGCATGGAGCCGTTGCACGTGAAATACTCTGCTGGGAGCTGGTAGCTGGCAGCTGGGAGCTGCCGTTTGAAAGGGACTGGATACATGAGAGTGTTGAAGACGATGATCTCCGTTGCGGCGATTGGGATGCTGAGCGTCGCTCCCGCGTGGGCGCAGACGCCACCGCCAACTCCGCCGCCACAAACCCCGCCGCCGGCTGGCCAGAAGCCACCGGCTCCCGCGACTCCCGCGGAGCAGAAGCCGGCACCCGCGCCGCAGCCGCCGAAGCCGTTCCCGGAGGGGGCGAAGGTCGGGTATATCGACATCCAGATGATCGCGAGCAATTCCGCCGAGGGCAAGATCGCGGCCGACAAGATCAAGGCGTGGGACGCCACCAAGACCAAGGAGCTGCAGGCGAAGAACAAGGCGGCGCAGGACGTCCAGACGAAGCTGTCTCAGAGCGGCACCGTGCTCAGCGAGTCCGCCCGCTCCCAGAGTGAGAAGGAGCTGCAGAAGCTCCAGCGCGAGCTGCAGGCGATGCAGGAAGACGCACAGCAGGAACGGCAGGATCTCACCGCGAAGCTCCAGGCAGAGTTCCAGGACAAGCTGAACCCGGTCATCGACCAGGTCGCCAACGAGAAGAATCTCCACATGGTCTTCAGCGTTCGAGATGCTCCCATCGTCTGGGTGCACACCGGCGTTGACCTGACGGCCGAAGTGCTCAAGCGTTTCGACGCCAAGATCCCACCGAAGAAATAGTGTCGATCGACAAAGGCGTGTCGATCGACATCCCGGGCACGCTCGAGCGGCTCTGCTACCGCTATCCGTCACCGCTGGTCGATGCGGTGACGGAGCACGAGCCCGGACGGCGGATGGTTGCGGTCAAGAACGTTACCGTCAACGAGGATTTTTTCCAGGGACACTTTCCGGGATCGCCGGTCATGCCCGGCGTCCTGATGATCGAAACTCTCGCGCAGGTCGCGACCGTGCTGCTCATGCACGGCGACGGCGCGAACGGCCGTGTGTACCTGCGCGCCGTCTACAACGCCAAGTTCCGGCGCCAGGTAGTCCCGGGCGACCGCCTGCGGCTCGAGGTCACGCTCGGCCGGAGCCGGGCACAGATCGCGCGCGCCAAGGCGTCCGCTTTCGTCGACGACAACCTGGTCGCCGAGGCGGAGCTCGTGATGGGCATGACCGGTCGCCAGCCACGCCAGGGTGGAGATTTGCCGCGCCGCAGCTCCGGGGCCACGCTGGTCGATCCCACGGCGGTCGTCCATCCGGCGGCATCCATCGGCGAGGGCACCGAGGTCGGCCCCTACGTCGTGATCGGCGAACACGTGCGCATCGGCCGCAACTGTCGCATCGGCGCATCGACCGTCATCGGCGGTTTTACCTCGATCGGGGACTATAACGAGATCTTCCCGCTGGCGTCGGTGGGGCTGATCCCGCAGGACCTGAAGTTCCAGGGGGAGCCGACGAGGCTCGTGATCGGCAACCGCAACGTGATTCGCGAGTTCGTCACGATCCATCGCGGCACTGCGGGGGGCGGGGGCGTCACCGAGATCGGCGACCACAACGTCTTCATGGCGTACGCGCACGTGGCGCACGACTGCCACGTCGGCAATCACATCATCTTCGGCAACGGCGCGACGCTCGGCGGGCACGTCACGGTCGAGGACTACGCGACCATCAGCGCGTTTTCAGGCGTGCACCAGTTCTGCCGGGTGGGCCAGCACGCGTTCATCGGCGGGTACTCTGTGGTGACGAAGGATGCGCTGCCGTACGCGAAGACCGTCGGCAACCGTGCCCGGATCTACGGGCTCAATACGATCGGCCTGGTCAGGCGCAAGTTCTCGCAGGACTCGATCGCGAAACTGCGCCGCATCTACCGCTACCTGCTCCGCTCGAACACCAGCCACGCGCTCGCCCAGATCGAGCGCGACCCGTCGCTTCACTGCGCCGAAGTCAGCTACGTCCTCAACTTCATCAAATCATCGAAACGTGGAGTAGGGCTTAGAAGACCGAGTCGCCGGATGGACGATGACGGCGAATGAGGGGAAACGACGAACTATGAACGATGAACGTTCGACGTTGATAGTTCATCGTTCGTCGTTTCTTACGGGTGCACGACGGTCAGTTTGTATTCCAGCGGCGCGGTGAGCTTGCCGACGTCGTGGATTCGGGCGCAGAGGATGCCGATGCCGCTGGCTATGCCGATCACGGCGTTGCCCTGAATCGTGTTGTCATTGGCGATCACCGTCGTACAGGACGTCCCATTCCAGGTACCCAGCATCAGACCGACGCCAATCGTGGCGTCGGGCAGGACTTCTGTCAGCGTCGCCGTTACGGCGCCGCTCGCGGCGACATTGAAGGTGTGCGTCTGGGCCCCGTTGACGTTGATCCTGCCGGTGAACGTGTCGGTCGTCGTCGGCGCCGGCGGAGCCGGGGTCGTCGCGTCTTCGACCGTGTTATCGCAGCCCGCTGCCCCGAGCGCGCCCGCCAGCAGCATGGTTGCCAGAAACTTTCGATGCATTCCGTCTCCTACCCTGTCTGATAAACTTGGTCCGCCCGTCCTTTAGACGCCAGCCGACCCCATTCAGCCATGTCCCGTATAGGTATCATCGCCGGCAACGGCCGATTCCCGTTTCTCGCGCTGCAGGGAGCGCGGAGCCTGGGGCACGACGTGACTGTCGTCGCCGTCAAGGAGGAGGCCTTTCCTGAGCTGGAGCAGGCAGCGCGGGATGCGGACGCGAGCTTTCACCCGGTCTCGCTCGGCCACCTGGGCAAGTGTATCAAGATTCTGCAGGCCGACGGTGTATCGCGGGCGGTCATGGCGGGCCAGGTCAGGCACTCCAAGATCTTTTCCGGCATCGTCCCGGACCTGACGCTGCTGTCGGTGCTGACCCGCCTGAAAGCCAGAAATACCGACGCCCTCATTTCCGCGGTGGCTGAGGTGCTGCGCGACCACGGCATAGAACTGATGGACTCGACCGTGTTCCTCGGGCCGCTGCTGGCAGGGGAGGGGGTCCTGACGGCCCGGGGCCCGACCGAGGACGAGCAGGGGGACTTCGTGTTCGGGTACCGGGTCGCGGACGCGATTGCCGGACTCGACGTCGGTCAGACGATCGTGGTGAAGAACAGGGCCGTTGTCGCCGTCGAGGCGATGGAGGGGACCGACGAAGTGATCGAGCGCGCCGGACGCGTCGCGGGCGCGGGCGTCCGCGTCGTGAAGGTCGCGAAACCGAACCAGGACATGCGCTTCGATGTGCCGGTGGTCGGCACCGCCACCGTCGACGCGATGAGGGCCGCCGGTGCGACCGCGATGACCATCGACGCCGGCCGTACGCTCGTCATCGACGGCGACAAGGTGTTCGCGGCCGCCGGCGCGGCGGGGATTGCGATCGTCGGACGGCCGCGGAGCGAGCAGCGTGGATAGCGGCGCTCCCGAGATACCGGGCGGGAGCGGCGACGACCTGGCAATTCTCCGCACCGCTGTGATCGGCGTCGGGCATCTCGGGAAGCACCACGCTCGGATTCTCGCTGCGCTCGCGGGCACGAAGCTCGTCGCCGTCGTAGACACCATCGCGGCGCGCGCATCGGAGGTCGGCACGTCGACGGGCGCGAAGCCATTCGGCGACTATCGAGAGCTTTTCGGCCAGGTGGACGCCGTCAGCGTTGCCGTGCCTACGGAACTGCACCACGAAGTTGCGATACCGTTTCTCGAGCGGGGTATCGCCGTCCTCGTCGAAAAACCGATGGCCCGCACCGTCGCTGAAGCGGACGACCTGATTGCCGCGGCCCGTGCCTCAGGTGCGACGCTCGCGGTCGGTCAGACCGAGCGCTACAACCCCGCGGTCGCCGCTGTGATGCCGCTCGTTACCTCCCCGCGGTTCATCGAGGTCCATCGCCTCGGGGTGTTTCCGGAGCGGAGCCTCGATATCGACGTCGTGTTCGACCTGATGATCCACGACCTCGACATTGTGGGCTCGCTCGTGCGGTCTCCGGTAGCCTCCATCGAGGCGGTGGGAGTGCCGGTACTCACGCCGAAGTTCGACATCGCGAACGCGCGGCTGCGATTCGAGAATGGTTGCATCGCGAACCTGACCGCCAGCCGCATCAGTCGCGATCGTGTGAGGAAGATCCGCTTCTTCCAGCCGGATGCGTACATATCCATCGACTACGCGGCGCAGGAAGTCGAAGGGTGGCGTCTCGTGCGCCGCGACGGCCAGCGTCCATCCATCGAAGGGGGCGCGCTGCCGGTGGAGAAGGACGAGCCGCTGAGACGCGAGCTCGCCGATTTCGTGCGAGCGGCACGAGAGCGGTCGAAGCCGCTGGTGGATGGCGAAGCCGGAAGAGCGGCGCTGGAGCTGGCGACACGGATTGCTGAGAAAATGGAGAGCGTGTGATGTTCAAAGACCTCAACGCCTTCATCGACGCTCTCGACAAAGAACGCCAGCTTGCGCGGATCGCAGAGCCGGTCAGCCCCGACCTCGAGATCGCGGCCATCACGGATCGGGTGTCGAAGTCCCCCGGCGGAGGGCCTGGCCTGCTGTTCGAGCGACCGACTGGATACGACATCCCGGTCGCCATCAATCTGTTCGGCTCCATGCGCCGCATGTGCATGGCGCTTGGCGTGAATGCGCTGGACGACCTGGCGCGCGACGTCGAGGAGCTCACGACGCCGAAAATACCGACTGGCATCTTCGACGCCATGAAGATGCTGCCGACGGTGAGCCGGCTGAAGGATGCCCTGCCGAAGACGGTCAAGAGCGGCGCCTGCCAGGAAGTCGTCCGGCAGGACGGCACGCTGGACGAAATCCCCGTCCTGAAATGCTGGCCCGAGGACGGCGGGCGTTACATCACGTTGCCGCTCGTGTTCACGAAGGACCCCGAAACCGGGATGCGCAACATCGGCACGTACCGGATGCAGGTGTTCGATGGCCGCAGTACCGGGATGCACTGGCAGCGCCACAAGGGGGGCGCGCAGCACTACCGCGTCGCCGAGCGCCTCAAGCAGCGCATGCCGGTTGCCGTGGCCCTTGGCCCTGACCCCGCCCTCGCCTATGCCGCCACCGCCCCGATGCCGGAGGGGCTCGACGAGCTGATGCTCGCCGGCTTCCTGCGGCGCGACCGTGTCGAGCTCGTGAAATGCGTGACGCAGGACCTGGAGGTCCCGGCCAACGCCCAGATTATTCTCGAAGGCTACGTCGAGCCCGGCGAGCGCCGCCGCGAAGGCCCGTTCGGCGACCATACCGGCTTTTACTCGCACCCGGACGACTACCCGGTGTTTCACCTCACGTGCATCACGCACCGCGCCCGCCCGATCTACCTGACCACCGTCGTCGGGATCCCGCCGATGGAGGATTTCTACCTGGGCAAGGCGAGCGAACGCATTTTTCTGCCGCTCATCCGGAAGACGCTGCCGGAAATCGTGGACATGTGCTTTCCCGCGGCCGGCATCTTCCATAACATCGTGCTCGTCTCGATCGACAAGCGTTACCCCGGCCACGCGCGCAAGATCATGAGCGCGTTCTGGGGCCTCGGGCAGCTCATGTTCTCGAAGACCATCATCGTCGTCGACAAGGACGTGGACGTGCAGAACGAGGCGGAGGTCGCATGGATCGTCGGCACGCACTACGCTCCCGAGCGCGACGTCCAGTTCACGCGCGGGCCCGTGGACGACCTCGAGGATGCGAGCGACCTGCCCGCCTACGGCAGCAAGATGGGCATCGACGCGACCCGCAAGTGGGCCTCTGAGGGATTCACCCGCAACTGGCCGACGAAGATCTCGACCAGCGCTGCCGCCGCGCGGAAAGCGGACGCGATGTGGCAGAAGATCGGGAAAGGCTGGAAGCCGTGACGCCGCAACAGCTGATCGACACGCCCGACCTGATCGCCGCGGGCGTGGCGGGAGACGAGGTTCGCCGACGGATGCACGGCGCGAAGACGACGTTCAATCGCGTCTTCGAGGTGCCCGTCGATGCGCCGCCGGCGGCACTGCCGGCACGCGTGAATGCGGGTGAGTTCCGGATCGTAGGGAAGCCGTCGACGCTCGATGCGCTGACGGCCGCAGTCCGCGCGACTGCTGCCCTCGCGGGGGAAGTGCCGGTGACGGTGTTTTCCGTGTTCGACCTGCTGTCGTTGCCACAGTCGATTCGCGTCGTTGCCGCCGCGATCAAGGAAGCTGGCGCCTCGGCACTTGTCCACCTGCCGATCGATCGTGTCGAGAACGCCGAGCTCGTCGCACAGGACGTCCGGGCCGCCGACCTGATCATCCTCAGCATCGGTGTCGACGATCTCGATGACAACAACCGTCTCGCACTCTGCGAGATGGCGGGCACGCTTCAGTCACGCGCCGGCGGTTTCAAGGCCTTCGCGCCGCTCCCCAGGAAGATGTCGGTCACGAAACCGACGACGGGGTACGACGATGTGAGAATGGTGGCGCTGGCGAGAGTCGTGGCGCAGAACATCGAGTCGATTCAGGTCGACTGGGCGTTGTACGGCCCGAAGCTCGCGCAGGTCGCGCTCACCGTCGGGGCGAACGACCTCGACAACGTCGCCGCGGAGGATCCCGGAGTCCTCGGCACCCGTCGGAGTCCGCTGGAGGAAGTCAAACGCAACATCACGGCGGCGTCTCTCGAACCGGCCGAGAGGGACGGCCTGTTCAACCCGCGATGAAAAACATCGACGAAATCTCGGCCAGGGTCAGGGAGGGGGATCGCATCGACCGCGACGAGGCGCTCGACCTCTACCTGCACGCGCCCACGGCGCTCCTGGGCGAGCTGGCCGATCGTGTCCGTGCGCGGAAGCATCCTGCGCGGATCGTCAGCTACATCATCGACCGTAACGTCAATTACACGAACGTCTGCGTGGCGCGGTGCAACTTCTGCGCGTTCTATCGTCCGGTCGGGTCGATGGAAGGCTACGTCCTCGGATTCGAGGAGATCTTCCGAAAGATCGACGAGACCATCGAGCTTGGCGGGGGGCAGCTCCTCCTGCAGGGCGGGCACAATCCCGATCTCCCGCTCGAGTGGTACGAGGATCTCTTCCGCGCCGTCAAGGCGCGCTACCCGGACTTCCGGCTGCACGCGCTGTCGCCGCCCGAGGTGATTCACATTACGCGGATGTCGCGGCTGACCGTTCCGCAGGTCATCGAGCGTCTGGTCGCCGCCGGCCTCGACAGCATTCCCGGCGGTGGCGCCGAGATCCTCGTCGACCGCGTCCGCAAGCTGCTCAACTGCCACAACAAGGCAACGGCCGACGAGTGGCTGGACGTCATGCGCCACGCGCATCGTGCCGGCCTGCGCACGACCGCGACGATGATGTATGGGCATGTGGAGAGTGTGGATGAGCGGCTGGAGCATATGTTCCGGCTGCGCGATCTTCAGGACGAAATGGGTGGCTTCACTGCGTTCATCACCTGGAGCTATCAGCCGGAACACACCGAGCTCGGGGGCTTCGAGGCGACCGGTCTCGAATACCTTCACACGCTTGCCATCGCGCGCATCGTCCTCGACAATTTCGACAACCTCCAGGCGTCCTGGGTGACGCAGGGGGGCAAGGTCGGCCAGCTCAGTCTGGCCTTCGGCGCCAACGACATGGGCAGCGTGATGATCGAAGAGAACGTCGTCCGCGCCGCGGGCGCGTCGTACTGCATGGACGAGGCCGAGATCGTGCGCAACATCGAGAGCGCGGGCTTCACGCCGAAGCGCCGCAATATGCACTACGAGATCCTCGGTGACCCGGTGTTCCGTGAACGCGATGTGCCGCGCATGCTGGAGCTTGCCGTCGCACGCGCGGAAGGGGACGACAGCCGGCCTCCGGAAATCGTCCGCTACGCTGCGCGCAGCGCACAGGAGAAGAAACTTCGTTCATAGTTCATGTTGTGCCGGTCTTCCAGGCCCGCTGGGTTTTGCCGATTTCACAGCCACCCATTCGGGATGGGTGGGTCCAGGTAGAAGGCGGCAAGATCGTCGCCGTGGACGGTCCGATGGACCAGTCCGATGAGCCGGTGGAGCGATCGTCCGATGAGCCGATGGCCCGATGCGCCATCCTTCCTGGTCTCGTCAACGCGCATACGCATCTGGAGCTGTCGTGGATGCGCGGACAGATATCGCCGGCGCCATCAATGCCAACGTGGGTGGAGCGGCTGATGGCGCTGCGGCGGACGGTGGGACATGAGCCGTCCGAGCCGATCCGCGACGCGATCCTCGAAGCGCGGGCCGCGGGCACAACCCTCGTGGGAGACATCACCAACACGCTGGCGGCATACGAGCCGCTTGCCCTTAGCGGACTGTCGGCCGCGATCTTTCGCGAACTGCTCGGATTCAACGTCATCGATTCCGCGGCCGTCGTCGCACAGGCGCAGGCGCAGATCGACGCGTTACCGCCGTCTGCGCGGCTGCGGTCCTCCATCGTGCCGCACGCTCCGTACTCGGTGTCGCCGGCGCTGCTGCGCGAGATCGCGCGGGCCGCGAGCGGCGACGCGCGGATTAGTATCCACCTCGGCGAGTCGGCCGAGGAGGTCGAGTTTCTTCAGACCGGGCGCGGCAGGTGGCAGACCCTGCTGACCGGCCTGGGTGTGTGGAGCGACGCGTGGGTGGCTCCCGGCAGTTCTCCGGTCGATTACATCGAGCAGCACGGACTCCTGAACGAGCGGCTCCTCGCGGTCCATTGCGTCCAGCTCGAGGCCGCGGATCTCGGAAAGCTTGCGGGGGCCGGGGCGACGGTCGTGGCCTGTCCGCGCAGCAACCGCTGGACGGGGGCGGGTGTTCCTCCGATCGAACGCTTCTACCGGTCCGGCGTCCGGGTGGCCGTCGGCACTGACAGCCTCGGCAGTGTCGAGGATCTCAACGTCTTCGGGGAACTGGCGCTGATGCGTCAGCTCGCTCCAGCCGTTCCGGCGCGGGCGCTGCTCGAAAGCGCGACGAAGCAGGGCGCGGACGCGCTGGGGTTCGGCGACCAGCTCGGCACGATAGCGCCCGGAAAACGCGCCGAGCTGATCGCCGTCCGCCTGCCGGAGGGCATCGCCGATGTGGAAGAATACTTGGTCAGCGGCGTTCAGCCACACGACATCCGGTGGCTGGACGCTGACTGAAATCGTGAACAAGCTCTTAACCTACGCCGCCTTCGTCCGCTTCAGCCATTCGGTGTTCGCGCTGCCGTTCGCGCTCACCGGGGCGATGCTGGCGTTGCACCGTGCAGGCGACTGGTCGGCCGGGAATGTGGGCTGGCGGCTGCTGTGGATCGTCGTCGCGATGGTCGCGGCGCGCAGCGCGGCGATGGGGTTCAATCGCCTCGTCGACGCGGATCACGACGCCCTGAACCCGCGCACCTCATTGCGCGAGCTGCCGCGCGGGGTGATGACCCGCACCGAGGCGACGGTGTTCGTCCTCGGGTCGTCGATCGCCTTCGTGTTCGCGGCAGGGAAGCTCGGGACGCTCTGCTTCGCCCTGTCGCCGGTGGCGCTCGCGATCGTGTTCTGGTACTCGCTCGCCAAGCGATTCAC